>JBFWNZ010000122.1:0-10161 GCA_050250795.1 Alphaproteobacteria bacterium
GCGCCGCACACGAAGAACGTGCCGAACAGTATCCAGAATGGCCAGGTCCGTGCCGCGTCGCCGAGAATGAGAAGCGGCGAACGGAGCAGCGCCAGCAGGCTGCCTGTGGCCGGCGGATCGACCGCAACCGCCGTTTCGCCATAGGCCGGCAAGCCGAGGTCCGATGGCCTGTCCCGCATCAGGGCGATGACGGCCAGTGTCGCAAGCCCAAGGCCGCCGCAGACGACCGCAAGGGCGATGCGCCAGCCGAAGGCGTCGGTGAGGGCCGCTGTCAGTGGCAGGAAGGCGAGCTGTCCCGTGGCGGAACTTGCGGCCAGGAAGCCCAGCACGAGTCCGCGCCGGGCCGCGAACCAGCGCGTCGCCACCGTGGCGGCCAGAACCATCGCCGTCAGCCCCGTGCCGAAGCCAAGGACGATCCCCCAAAGCAGCACCAGATGCCAATGCTCGCTCATCGCCAGAGACAGCAGAAGCGCCGAGACGATGATGGCCAGTGCGGCCAGCATCACCCGCCGTAGGCCGAACCGGTTCAGGAACGCGGCGGCAAAGGGCCCCAACAGGCCGAACAGCGCGAAACGGATGGCGAGCGCGGCCGATATCTCCTGCGCGGTCCAGCCGAACTCGTGCTGCAGCGGCAGCATGAAAACGCCCGGCGCGCCCATGGCGCCGGCCGTTATCAGCATTGTCAGGAAGGTTATGGCGGCGACGACCCAGCCATAGTGGATGCCGCGGCGGTCGAGCGATCGGGCGAGCAGGTCGGAAACCATTGTCGGTCCTGTCGGCAGGAATATTTATATGATGATCATCATCATAATTGCCGATAAATGACATTGATCATATATTCGGTCAAGAGACGTTGAACGGGGACAGGCATGAAGGTGAGCCGGGAAAAGGCTGCGGAGAACCGCGCCAGGATCGTCGACACGGCATCCGCACTGCTTCGCGAGCATGGCTTCGACGGGATCGGCGTGGCCGATCTCATGCGCGCGGCGGGGCTGACGCATGGCGGTTTCTACGGCCATTTCGCGTCTAAGGACGAGCTTGCCGCCGAGGCTTGCGGCCAGGCGCTGGCGCGGTCCGCCGGGACCTGGGCAGCGCTTGCCGAGAGGGACGGGGTGGACGGTTTCGCGACTCTGGTCGACCGCTATCTAGCGGTTTCGCATCGCGATGGGCCGGGCCGGGGTTGCGTTCTGGCCTCGCTGGGGATGGAAGGGCCGCGTCAAAGTCCGACGGTGCGGCAGTCGCTTGCCGCCGGGATGCGGGCGTTGCTGGATGCGCTCGGGCGTCTGGTTCCGGGGCGGACCGCGACCATGCGACGGCATCGAGCGTTGGCGGCGCTGTCGGCGATGACCGGGGCTGTCATGCTCTCAAGGCTGGCCGACGACCCCCAGCTGTCGAAGGATGTGTTGGACGCGGTTGCGGCGGAGTTGAAGGCCTGGCGCTGATGCGCCGTCCGGGTGCGGCATCACGCTCAGACGCGATGCGTCATGTCGCATGGTGCCCTGCTTATCCGGCTCGATAGAGTCCCGCCGGTGAAATCGATGCCAAGGGGGCGATGCACATGTCCACCGATCCTGTCCGGGCCGAATGGCCGCGCGGCTTTCTCTGGGGGGCTTCGACCTCCAGCTATCAGATCGAAGGGGCGGTGAAGGAGGATGGCCGCGGCGCGAGCATCTGGGACACGCGCTGCCTGATCAAGGATCGGGTCGCCAATGGCGATACGGGCGATGTCGCCTGCGACCACTATCATCGCTATCCCGAAGACATCGCGCTGATGCGCGACCTGGGCGTGGATGTCTATCGCTTCTCGGTCGCCTGGCCGCGCGTTCTGCCGCAGGGGCGCGGCGCGGCGAACGAGGCGGGGCTGGATTTCTACGACCGGCTGATCGACGGGGTGCTCGAAGCGGGCATCGAGCCCTGGCTGTGCCTGTATCACTGGGACCTGCCGCAGGCGCTGGACGACCGGGGCGGCTGGACCGGTCGCGACTGTGCCGGATGGTTCGCCGACTACACCGCGCTTGTTGCGCGCCGCTATGGCGACCGGGTCAAGCGCTGGGCGACCTTCAACGAGTTCGCGGTGTTCACCCTGTTCGGGTATGCGATGGATTGGGGGGCGCCGGGGCTGATCGACCGTGAGGCGCATCTGCGCTCGATCCATCATGTGAACCTTGCGCATGGAGCGGGCGTCGACGTGCTGCGGGCGCTTGTGCCCGGTGCCAGCATCGGCGCGATCCACAACTGCCAGCACACGATGCCGGAGGACGATAGCCCCGCGGCGGCAGAGGCCGCGGCGATGCTGGACGAGCATTGGAACCTTGCCTTTCCCGATCCGCAATTGCTCGGCCATTACCCGCCGCGTGTGGCGCGGGCCATCGAGCCTTACGTGCTGCCGGGCGACATGGCGCGCATCTGCCGTCCCATCGACTGGTTCGGCCTCAATCACTACGGCCCGATCTTCGCCAAGGCCGACCCGACGAATGTCTGGGGATTCGGCTGGGGCAGCGCCCCTGCCGACGCACCGAAATCCGAGATCGGATGGGCGATCTATCCCGACCTGTTCCGCGACGAACTGCTGCGGCTTACGCGCCGCTACAAGCTGCCGGTCTATGTCACCGAAAACGGTTGCGGCGGCAACGACAAGCCCGACGAGAACGGTGCCGTCGACGATCAGCACCGCGTCGGCTATCTGTCCGTGCATATCGGCGCGGTGAACGAGGCGATTGCGGCCGGGGCCGATGTCAGGGGCTATTTCGTTTGGTCGCTGCTCGACAATTTCGAATGGGGGGCCGGCTACACGAACCGGTTCGGCATCGTGCATGTCGATTTCGCGACCCAGAAGCGGACGCCGAAATCCTCGGCCCGCTGGTATCGCGATCTGATCAAGGCATCGCGGCGGGATTGAGGTCGGCGGTCGCGGTCTCCCGCGCGACCGACACGCCGTTTTCGCGGATGAAGGTCAGCTTGCGCCGGTGGAAGGTTTCCAGCCGCGGATGATAGCCCACGGTCACATAGCTTGCGTCCGGAAAGGTCCGCTGCAGCAGCAACAGCATCTGCTCTTCCCCTTGCGGATCGAGAGCGTCGGTCGCTTCCTCGATGAATATCCAGCGCGGCCGGTGCAGCAGGATGCGGGCAAAGCCGAGACGCTGCTGCTCGCCCGGTGCAAGGGCATTCTCCCAGTTCTCCTCGTCGTCGAGCCGGAAGATCAGGTGCTCCAGCCCCACCTTGCGCAGGGCCTCGCGGATCGGCCGGTCGCCGCAATCGGCCGCGGCCGAGGGATAGCACACGGCATCGCGCAGATTGCCGAGGGGCAGGTAGGGATTCTGCGGCATATAGAACACGGCCGTATCGGCGGGGAGTTCGACGCGCCCCTGACCCCAGGGCCATAGACCGGCCATGACCTGCATCAGCTTGACCGCGGCAGCGGGGTCGCCGGTCACGAGGATGCGGTCGCCGGGTGCGATGTCCAGATCGAAGGGGGCGTTGATCTCGCCGCCGTCGGGCCCGTCCATCGCCAGGCTCGTGCAGCGAAGATGGCCGTCCGGGCTGTCGGCGACGGCGAGGGTGGAGCGGCGCGGGTGCATCGCCGTTCGGTGGTCGGCGGTGATGGCGGCCTCGTGCAATCCGTGGACGCGTTCCACCGATGCCCGCCACTCGGCGGCCTTGGCCAGATTGTCGATGGGCCACGAGAGGGCAGCCGTCATCTGCTGAAACGCCTGGGCCGACTGCATCAGCATACCCAGCGAGATCGTCCCGGCGAGATAGCGCGGCGCCGCCACCAGCACGGGAAAAGCCTGCGAGAGGACGGACCAACTCGTGACGAACAGGAATATCTGCATCAGCGCCGCGGTCTGCCGGTTCCATGCCATGACGGCGCGGTGGAACAGCCCGCCGGTGCGGACCCGCTCATTGGACTCGCCGCGGGTGAAGGCGATGGCAAACGCGTTCTCGCGGGCATGGGCGAGGCCAAACCGGAAATCCGCTTCGGAACCCTGGCGCAGATTGGCCGCACGGATCAGCGGACGGCCCAGGAGCAGGGCGGTGGCGGTTCCGATGGCCGAATACAGCAGCGCGATCCAGACGAGATGGCCGGGCAGGGACAGGGACCAGCCGCCCAGTTCGACGCCGATCTCGCCGGACAGCGACCAAAGAATCTGGACGAAACTGATCAACAGCAGACAGGAATAGAGCAGCGAATGCGCCAGATCGATCGCGTACTCGGTGGATATCTGGATATCCACCGCGATCCGGCCGTCGGGATTGTCGTGTTCGCCGCTCAGGCTGGCTAGGCGGTAGGGGCGTCCCTCGCGCATCCATTCGTCGATCAGCCGCTGCGTCAGCCATCCACGCCACGCGATCTGCAGGCGGCGCTTGATCCACAGATGCGACGTCGTCACCGCCATGTTGCCCGCGACGATCAGCAGCAGCGCGCCGATCAGCAGGACGAAGCGATCCATCGCCTTCTGCTCCAGCGCGTCGAAGAACTGTTCGCTCCACAGATTGACGGCAACAGGGATCACGACCTGCAACCCGGTGAGCACAATCAACGACACGGTGAGAAGGCGCACGGGCGTTTGACCGCGATGGGCCCAGAAGGGGCCGGCCAGACGCAGGAACATGGCGAAGAATGCGCCCCAGCCGCGCAACCGGCCCAGGCTTGCCGCTTCGGATGCGTCCTCCATTTCCTCCCCCGGCGCGGAGACAAATCCGCGGTCTCGGCATGGTAAGCGCCGGAGATCGTTCCGGCCAAGGATCGGCAATGCGGCATTTCCGCAGCGCATGGCGCCGCGTCCGCGTCGGGATTATGATCCGCGGCAGAAGAAGCGAGGCTTTTGGGACCGAGGGAGGACGCGATGCCGGATGCGGCTGGAGGCGGAACGGGTTATGGCGGACTGGCGCCGCGAATCGTCAACGGGGTGCTGGAGTTCCCCGTCTATCACATGCGCGGCGGCACCTCGACCGGCATCGTCCTCTATGAGCCGCATCTGCCGAAGGACTTGGCGCTGCGCGAGGAATTGATCCGGCGGCTGATGGGCGTGCCCGTCGAGGGCGAGCGCAAGGGCAACAAGCAGATCACCGGCCTTGGGCGCGGCATTCCGACCAGCTGCAAGGTCTTCCTGCTCAAGCCGTCGGAGCGGCCCGATGCCGATCTCGACAGCACCCTGGCCCAGTTGGCGCCCGAGAAGGCGGCCATCGACTGGAGCGTCAACTGCGGCAACATGTCGGCGGCACTGCCGATGTATGCGCTGGAGACGGGCATGCTGGCGCGCCCGGCCGGCCGCAATGTCGTTCGCATCTTCAACACCAACACCGGGGTCGTCACCCACGCGCATCTGGTGGCACCCGAACCCGGCGAGCCCTATACCGATCTCGCGGAGATTCCGGGTGTCATGGGCGGCTGGCCGGCTGTGCAGCTTGCGCTGCTGAATCCGTCAGGCTCCAAGACGGGAAAGCTGCTGCCGACCGGAAATGCCGTCGATGTCATCGATGGGGTCGAGGTATCCTGCGTCGATCTGGCCGTGCCGATGGTCATCATGCGCGCGGCGGATTTCGGCAAGACGGCGGCCGAGACGCCGGCCCAACTGGATTCCGATGCCGCCTTTCAGGAGCGGTTCCGCAAGATATGGATTGAGGCCGGCCTGCGCATGGGACTGAAGAAGCGCGACGGCAGCCCGATGAGCGAGGCGGAGATCGCCGCCAGCGAGACGATCCCGAAGGCCTGCATCGTGGCGCCGCCAAGCGCGGAAGAGGCGGCGAAGGGCGCGAACATCCGGGTGCGCTATTTCACGCCGCAGGCGGGTCATGGCTCGATGGCGGTGACGGGCGGATCCTGCCTTGCGGCAGGATGCCTGATCCCCGGCTCGGTTCCGTCCGGCATCGTCCAGGGCGTATCGCCGCTGGGGCCGGACGAGGCCGAGCATGTGGTGCTCATGGCGAATCCGGCGGGCATCCTGAAATCCACCGTGGTCGGCGCGTTGCGCGGCGGGGCGTTCGTCATTCCGAGCGCGTCCTACGAGCGCAGCGCGCAGGTGCTGCTGCGCGGCGCAACCCCGGTCTATGGTACGTCGGCGGCGCTGCTGGCCGCCTACGCACCCTGAGGCGAGACGGCCGGATCAGCGCGGCGCGTCGGTCGCGCCGGCCGATGGCCAGTAGCCGGCGGGGATCGACTTGGTTTCGTACTGCCATTGCGGATTGTGCGTCCGGCGTTTGATCTGCCAGCTGCCGCCCGTCCGGACCAGCGTGTCGTCGTAGCGGATGCCGCGCACAACCGCGCGTCCGCCGTCGACGGGTCCCACGATCAGCGTGGCGATGCAGAAGGTCACGGCTTCGGCGGTGTCGCCGGAGACGGTGATGTGGGTGTTGCTCAGCAGATGCTGGGACGCCGTCGCATTCTTGATGATCTGCACGCGCTCCAGCGTCGCCTGCCGCCCCGTCAACGTGACCTGTCCGCCGGTGTTGTAGGTGGCGGACACGTCGTCTGTGAAGCAATTGGCGACGCCGTCCCAATCGCGGCGGTCGACGGCGCTGAAATATCCTTCGATCGCGCGTCGTACCGCATACCAATCGTTCAGGTCGTCCGATGGCTGGCCCATGGCGGCATCTCTCCCGGTGCTGAGGCTTGTCGAACCGCGCACGAGCGGCGCGGGCAACAGCACTGTGGCATGGGTGAGGACGGCGGTCTATTCCGCAGCGGCGGGTTGGGTCAGCCGCGCGATCCGGCAGGGCAGGTAGCGGGTGTCGGCCGACCCCGTCACCGGGTCCCACGGGCCCTGATAGGACATGGCCCCGTTGATGTTGACGTCTAACGCGCCGCGCTCCGGCCCTTCCGCCTCCGGATACCACCAGCCCATGCCGGTGCGCAGCACGCCCGCAGGCGTGTCCTCGGTGACGGTCGCTCGAAGCCGGCAGCGGCCGCCGCCCTCGGGTGTCTCGACTCCGACCCAGTCTCCGTCGGCGACGCCGCTTGCGGCGGCATCGGCAGGATGGATCTGAATCCAAGGATCGGGCGAGACCTTGCGCGCCCAGGCCTGCTCGCGGAAGCGCGAATGGTGATAGGTCTTCTCCCGCGCGCCGGTCAGCAGCACCAGTGGGAAGTCTCGGCGCTGCGTCTCGCTCGCCCGGTCCGGGCGGGGCGGCACATAATCCGGCAGGGGATCGAGGCCGAGTTTGGCCAGCGTCTCGGAATACAGCTCGACCTTGCCCGTCGGCGTCTTGAAGCCCTGGGCCGCGAAGTTCCCCAACTCGTAGGGGAATTCGGCGTAGCCGGCCTCCAGCAGCGTTTCCATGTCGAGGCCGGCCTCTCGTCCCAGCAGGAACTGGTTGAAGTCGCGCTTGGTCTCCCAGGGGAAAAAGCGCTGGGCGTCGTTCACGCCGTGCGCCGCCGCCCGGCGCACCAGGTCGCGGGCGATGGCGAAGTCGCTGCGCGCCTCGCCGCGCGGGGCGATCGCAGGCCGGATGGTGCTGATGCAGGGGCCCGAGGATTCCAGGGCGACCTCTTCATCCTCCAGGCCGGTCGTCTTCGGCAGCACGATGTCCGCCAGTTCCGCGGTCGGCGTCATGGTGTGCGTGGACACCGCCAGGAAATCGAGCGAGCGGAGCGCCGCGATGGTCTTCCGCGTCTCGGGATATGTCACCACGATATTGACCCCGGACACGTAGAGGCCGCGTACCGGATAGGGCCGGCCGCTCAGCATCGCCTCGATGACCGAGGGGTTGTGGCACGAGGTCTGCCAGCCCTGCGGACCTGCCCAGAGCGGAAAGCTGTCGGCGCCGATGGTCTGTTTCTCAACTTCCAGCGGCAGCCGGAATTCCGGCCGGTGCAGCACCTCGATGGTGTTGGTGAAGCCCTTCGGCCGCTTCACCCGGCGGTTGCCGCCGCGGCGGTCGAGGTTGCCGCCGATCGCGATCAGGGCATGGAAGGCGCGGAAGGTTTGGACCCCGGCGCTGAAGGCGTCGATGCCATGGCCGCTGACGAAGGTGGACGGCCCATCGGCGTAGAGATGTGCCGCCCGCACAATGTCCGCAGCCGGAACGCCGGTGATCGCTGCCGCATGCTCCGGTGTGTAGGGCGCAACGCGATCCTTGAGGGCGTCGAAGCCGTGGCACCATTGCGCGACGAAATCCTTGTCATGGCGCTCCTCGGCGATCAGCAGCCGGATCATCGCCAGCGCCAGCGCGGCATCGGTGCCCGGGCGCGGGCGCAGCCAGAGATCGGCCAGGGTGGCTGCGGCCGTCTTCGCCGGATCGATGGTGACGATCCGCGCGCCGCGCGCCTTCGCCCGTTTCAGCGACTGCCACTGGGCGGCATCGGCGACCGACGGGTTGCGGCCGACGATCAGGGCGCAGTTTGTGTTGTCGATGTCCTCGCCGCCGGAGATGGCAAGCCCGGTGACCTTGTCGGACAGCGCCCGGCAGCCGCCGCAAAGGTCCTGGTTCATCATCCAGTTGGGCGAGCCATAGGCACGCATCAGCAGCGCGACGCTGACGCCGCGGCTGGAATAGGCATTGCTGACGGCGGCACACAGCGCGGTCGGGCCATGGCGGTCGCGGATGGCGACCATGCGGGCGGCCATTTCGTCCAGCGCCTCGTCCCAGCCGATCCGCTGCCATCGGCTTTCGCCGCGTTCGCCGGCGCGCTTCATCGGATACAGCACCCGGTCGGGGTGGTCCGTCATGTCGGGCAGCCCGCGGATGCCCTTGATGCAGAAGGCGCCGCGCGATGCCGGATGGTCTGGGTTGGGTGCCACCTTGGTCACGCGCCCGTCGGCAACGGTGACCAGCGCGCCGCAATGGGCGCTGCATTCCCAGCAGGTGGTGGGTAGGATGGTCTCGGTTCCGCGCATGGCTTGCGACCCAGACGGCTGGCTCTGCGGGCGCATTCAGGATGGAGGAAGGCGATGGCGGGTGCCACCAGATTCGAGCCGGGCGGCTATTCATTCGTCCCCGGCGTGTTCCAGTATTCCGCCGGCGTGGCGGCAATGCCCGGTTACCGGATCGAGCGGGTCCGCTTCCGCAAGCCCGTGCCGCTGGCGGAAGGCTTCAACCGCATCGCCGAGACGATCCGGGCGTCCGGCCGGCCGCTGACGGCATTTTGTGCCTGCGAACTGCGTTCGCCCGAACCCTTTACGGAAGCCGGCTTCAAGGCCTTCAACGAGGTCTATGTCGGTACTCTGACCGAGTGGGGCCTCTATCGTGACGGGACGAATCCCGTCGCCCGCGCCAATGTCTGCCCCGAAACCGGCCGCCCGGTCGGCCCCAGCTTTCACGCCTTCTCCTACACGGTGGCGGCGGCGGATGTGCCGCCTTCCTTCGTGATTGCCGGCAGCGGTGAGTGCCCCGAGGGCAAGGGCAGCTATCGCGATCACACGGTTGCCCTCGGCGATGTCAGCGCCGAGGGGCTGCGCCGCAAGGCCGAATGGGTGCTGGCCGAGATGACGCGCCGGATGGCGGTGCTGGGGAGAGGCTGGAACGACGTAACGGCCGCGCAACTCTATACGGTCCACGATATCCACCCGATCCTGGCCTCGACGCTGGCACCCAGCGGCGCGATGCGCGCCGGCCTCGCCTGGCATTACTGCCGTCCGCCGGTCGTGGATCTGGAATTCGAGATGGACTGTCGGGGCGTGGAGGCCGAGCGGCTTCTCGATTGACGCAGGCTATGCGGCGTGCGCCCGCAATACGTCGAGGAATGCTTCGCCATAGCGTTCCAGCTTGCGCCGGCCGATTCCAGGCAGGGTCGACATCGCAGAAAGCGAAGCGGGGCGGGCGCGCAACATCTCCAGCAGCGTCGTGTCGTGGAAGATGACATAGGGCGGCAGGTTCTGTTCGCGCGCGAGCGTCAGTCGGCAGGCCCGCAGCGCTTCCCACAGCGCAGCGTCCGCCGGCGGCACTTGCTCCGGCAGCCCCGAGACGCGGCCGCTCTTGCGTCCCCCGCGGGCGGGCGCTGTGCGCGGTTTGCGCAGGCGAAGGGCTTGCTCGCCGCGCAGAACCGGTCGCGCGGCCTCGGTGAGGCGCAGGCCGCCGAAGGCATCCGGGTCCGGCTCCAGCATGCCTTGCGCCACCAACTGGTGCAGGACGGCCTGCCAGGTCTTGGCGTCGGTCTCGACGCCGACCCCGAAGGTTTTCAGCCGGTCATGGCCGAAGCGCACGACCTTTTCGGTCGCATCC
>JBFWNZ010000123.1:0-10049 GCA_050250795.1 Alphaproteobacteria bacterium
TGTTATGTCCGACCCTTCTAACGGTTCATCCGGTTGTCCACGAGGTCCGTCACCACGCCCGGATCGGCCAGCGTCGAGGTGTCGCCGAGATTGCTGTAATCGTTCTCGGCGATCTTGCGCAGGATGCGCCGCATGATCTTGCCGGACCGCGTCTTGGGCAGGCCCGGCGCGAATTGCAGCAGGTCCGGGCTGGCGATGGCGCCGATCTCTTTGCGCACCCACAGCCGCAATTCGTCGCGCAGTTCCGCGCTCGGCGTCTCGCCCGCATTCAGCGTGACATAGGCGTAGATGCCCTGACCCTTGAGGTCGTGCGGATAGCCCACCACGGCCGCCTCGGCGACCTTGGGGTGGGCGACCAGGGCCGATTCCACCTCGGCCGTGCCCATGCGGTGGCCGGACACGTTGATCACGTCATCGACCCGACCGGTGATCCAGTAATAGCCGTCCTCGTCGCGCCGGCAGCCGTCGCCGGTGAAGTAGCGGCCGGGATATGTCCGGAAATAGGTGTCGATGAAGCGCGCATGGTCGCCATAGACGGTGCGCATTTGGCCGGGCCAGGACTGGGCGATGCAAAGGTTGCCCGTGCAGGCGCCTTTCAGCTCGTTGCCCTCGGCGTCCACCACCAGCGGCACCACGCCGAAGAAGGGCCGCGTCGCCGAGCCCGGCTTCAAGGCCGTCGCGCCGGGCAGCGGGGTGATCAGGATGCCGCCCGTCTCGGTCTGCCACCAGGTGTCGACGATGGGGCAACGGCCCTCGCCCACCACGCGGTGGTACCACAGCCACGCCTCGGGATTGATCGGCTCGCCGACCGAGCCCAGCAGCCGGATCGAGCTGCGGCTCGTCTTCTTCACCGGCGCCTCGCCCTCGCGCATCAACGCGCGGATCGCCGTGGGCGCGGTGTAGAAGATGTTGACCTTATGCTTGTCGCAGACCTGCCAGAAGCGCGAGGCGTCGGGATAGTTCGGCACGCCCTCGAACATCAGCGTCGTGGCGCCGTTGGCCAGCGGCCCGTACAGGATGTAGCTGTGCCCGGTCACCCAGCCGACATCGGCGGTGCACCAGTAGATGTCGCCGTCGTGATAGTCGAAGACGTATTGGTGCGTCATCGACGCGAAGACCATGTAGCCGCCGGTCGTGTGCAGCACGCCCTTGGGCTTTCCGGTCGAGCCTGAGGTATAGAGGATGAACAGCGGGTCCTCGGCGTCCATCGGTGCGGCCGGGCAGTCGGCGGACGCCGCGTTCACCAGGTCGTGGTACCAGACGTCGCGCTTGCCGTCCCAGCCGACCTGGGCACCGGTATGCTTGACCACGACCACGCGCTCGACCGAATTCACCCCTGGGACGGCCAGCGCCGCGTCGGTGTTCTGCTTCAGCGGGATCGGCCGGCCGCCGCGCACGCCCTGGTCGGAGGTGATGACCACGTTCGACGCGCAATCGACGATACGGTTGGCGAGGCTGTCGGGCGAGAAGCCGCCGAACACCACCGAATGCACCGCGCCGATCCGCGCGCAGGCCAGCATCGCCACCGCCGCCTCGGGGATCATCGGCAGATAGATCGTGACCCGGTCGCCCTTCTTGACGCCGATGGATTTCAGGCCGTTGGCGAAGCGGCACACCTCGGCATGAAGCTCGCGATAGGTGATCTTCCTGTCGGTCTTGGGATCGTCGCCTTCCCAGACGATCGCCACCTGGTCGCCGCGCGTCGCCAGATGCCGGTCGAGGCAGTTATGCGCCGCGTTGAGCGTGCCGTCGTAGAACCACCGGATATGCAGATCCTGGGCGTCGTAGGACACGTCCCGGATCTTGGCATAGGGCTTGAACCAGTCGATGCGCCGCCCATGTTCGGCCCAGAACCCCTCCGGATCGGCCACCGAGGCGGCGTACATCTGCTGATACTTGGCATCGTCCACATAGGCGCTCTTGGCCAGCGCCTCGGGAACCGGGAACAGCTCGTTGTCGGCCATGGTCCGGACGTCTCCCATTTGCCGGGCCCGGCGGAATGATGGCTTGCCGGCGCCGGCGTTATCGTTGGCGTATCCGCCGCACGGACATCCTTGGGGGATGCGGCGCGGCCCTGGATGCCGTTTACTATTCACATCGCCGTGCGGCGTGGCAAGGCGCGCCCCGGCAGCAGGAAGGGACCGCGATGCAACTGCAGTTCACGACATGGCCCGAGGTCGAGCGCTATCTGGAGCGCAGCCGCGGCATCGTCATCCCCATCGGCTCGACCGAGCAGCACGGACCGACCGGCCTGATCGGCACCGACGCGCTGACCGCCCAGGTGATCGCGGGCCGGGTCGGCGAGGCCGCGGATGCGATGGTCGCGCCGACCATCAGCTACGGCATGGCGCAGCACCACATGGCCTTCGCCGGCACCGTCACGCTGCGCCCCTCGACCCTGATCCTGGTAGTGCGCGACGTGGTGGTCAGCCTCGCTCGCCACGGCTTCGAGCGCTTCTTCTTCATCAACGGCCATGGCGGCAACATCGTGCCGGTGAAGACCGCCTTCAGCGAAATCCATAACGAACTGGCCGAACTGGCGGGCCTGCGCCGCGCCGGCTCGAACACGCCGCCGGGGCCCGTGCGGCTGGCGCTGCATAACTGGTGGGAGGCGGAGCCGGTGGCCCGGATGCGCCGCGACCTGTACGGCGACAAGGAAGGCCAGCATGCCACCCCGTCAGAGGTCGCCGTCACCTGGTATGCCTTCCCGGACCAGCAGCGCGAGGGCGCGCTCGATCCGATTCAGAATCTGCCGCCGAAGATCGAGGGACCGGACGAATACCGTGCCCGCTATCCGGACGGCCGCATGAGTTCCGACCCCTCGCTCGCCAATGCCGAAGACGGCCAAAAGCTGGTGGAGGCCGCCACGGCGGCGCTGGCGGAACGCTACGCGGCCTTCCTGACGGAGAATTGACGCCGGCCCGGATCGTCCTGCCAACCGCCCTCACCCTGAGCCTGACGAAGGGCGAGGCCTGCCCGGCTGTCGGTGCCGCTCATGCTTCGTCAGGCTCAGCATGAGGGTGAGGGCTGGAGGCGGCGTCAGGACCCCGGCGGCTGGAGGATCACCTGCCCGTCCTCGACGGTGACGGGCACACGCCACAGCGAATCGCCGAAGCAGGGGCCGGAGATGCACAGCCCGTCATGCAGCTGGAACTCCGCCCCGTGGATCAGGCACAGGATATGGGTCTGGTCGAGCGTCATGAACTCGTTGCTGCCGCCGTCCAGCATCATCCCGGTATGCGGGCAGGCGTTGACATAGGCGAACACATCCTCGCCGCGCCGCACCAGCACGATGTCGATGCTGCGCCCGGCCGGATTGCGCACCAGGAACGGCTTGCCTTCGCGCTCCGGCAGGTCGTCCAGCCGGCAGATCGCCTCGCCCGGCCCGGCGACCGGATCGCCCTCGCTCAGGCTCATGCGGATGTTCCGCCCATGTCGCAGATCAGCTGCCACTGCGCATCCGTCACCGGCAGCACGGACAGGCGCGACTGGCGGACCAGCGGCATGTCCGACAGCCGCGGATCGGCCTTGATCTCGGCAAGCGTCACGGGGTTGGCCAGCGGCTTCACCGCGCGCACGGCCACCATCCCGAAACGCCCGGTCTCGTCGGTCGGATCGAGGTGGTATTCCTTCACCACCTCGACGATGCCGACGATCCGCTTCTCATCGACGGAGTGATAGAAGAAGGCGCGGTCGCCGATGCGCATCGCCTTCATGTTGTTGGCGGCCTGGTAGTTGCGCACGCCGTTCCACGGCTCGGTTCCCACCCGCACCTGATCGTCCCAGGACCAAGCGCCCGGTTCCGATTTCATCAGCCAGTACGCCATCCCCGTCTCACCCTTCCTTGCGCGGCCAGCGATGCTCGTAGACATGCAGGTCGTAGCGGCCGTAGACGCCGTGCTTGGTGAACGGCTCCTCGGCCACCCAGGCGCGCGCCGTCTCCCGGTCCGGCAGGTCGACGATGTAGATGGAGCCGACCCGCTCCTTGCCCCATTCGTCGAACATCGGGCCCGCGGTCACCATGCGGTGCTGGTTGTCGCGCAGGAAATCCAGATGCGCCTGCTGCTGCGCCGGGCGGCGCGCCTCGGCTTCGGCCGAGTAATAGTTGCGGAACAGGAACCACATCGCGCCGGCTCCTATTTCGGAAACCGGTTGTCGTAGGATTCCAGCCATTGCTGGCCGAAGGCGCCGTTCTTGACATAGGGCTCGGCCGCGACCCAGGCCTCGGCCGCCTTGCGGTCCGGCGCATCGACGATATACAGGCTGCCCAGCCGGGCCTCGCCGTCGTCGCCCAGCAGCGGCCCGGCCGCGTACAGCGATTTCTCCTGCGACGCCAGATACTCCAGATGCGACGGCCGCACCGTCTGGCGCAACGGCCCCGCATCCGGCTTGTTCAGGTTATAGGATACGAACAGCTTGCCCTTGACCGTCGCCGGCCGTCCGGCGCGCGGCCATTTGTTCTCATAGGCCATGATCCGCACGCTCTCATAGATGCCGGCCTTGCCGAAGGGTTCGGCAGCGATCCAGGCCTCGGCCTCGGCGCGGTCCTTGAAGTCGATGACGAGCAGGCTGCCCTTGGACTTGCCTTCGTCGTCCAGCAGCGGCCCGGCGCAGTAGAACTTGTCGTTCTTGGCGCTGAGATAGGCGCGGTGGGTCTCAAGATGCTCGGCGCGCTTGCCGACCATTCCCGGCTTGTCGTGCAGGAACAGGGCGAATTGCATGGCGGATACCTCCCCGGATGGTCTTCTGTTCCGTCCGGTATACCCCGTCCGCGCCGCCGGGGAAACGGGCGGCACGTCAGCCGCCCAGCCCCTCCGCCCGGAACGGCCGCGCCAGCAGCTCCTCGATGACCGTCTCGATGCTCTCGCCGCCATTCACGATCCGGTCGACCGCCTGGCAGATCGGCATGTCGACGCCCAGCCGCGCCGCCAGCGCCGTGACCGAGGCCGCGCTGTCCACGCCCTCGGCGATGGAGCGGCGCTCGCCGACGATCTCCGCCAGGGTCCGGCCCTGGCCCAGCGCGATGCCCAGCGACATGTTGCGCGATTGCGGGCTGGAGCAGGTGAGCGTCAGGTCGCCCAGCCCCGACAGGCCCATCAGCGTCTCGGGCCGGGCCCCCTTGGCGCGTCCCAGCCGCGCCATCTCGGCGAGGCCGCGGGTGATCAGCGCGGCGCGCGCATTGTCGCCCAGCCGGCGGCCGGTCACGATCCCGCAGGCGATGGCGAGCACGTTCTTCACCGCGCCGCCGATGGCCGCGCCGACCGGGTCGTCCGACAGATAGGGGCGGAAGCGCCGCGTGCCGATGGCGTCCACCAGCCGCCGGCCCATCGCCGCATCGGCGCAGGCCATGGTGACGGCGGTCGGCATGTCGCGCGCCACCTCGGCCGCGAAGGTCGGTCCGGACAGCACGGCCAGCGGCGCGCCGGGCAGGCATTCGGCCGCGATCTCGGGCACCATCGCGCCGGTGCCGCGCTCGATCCCCTTGGCGCACAGCGCGACCGGCGTGCCGCCCGGCAGCGCGGGCCCCAGCACCTCGGCCACGGCGCGCGTGAACTGCGTCGGCACCACCATCAGCACGGCATCGGCGCCCTCGACGCATGCGGCCGCGTCGCCGGTGGCGCGGATGCCCGGATCCAGCGGAATGTCGGGCAGAAAGATCGGGTTGCCGCGCCCGGCATTGACCGCCTCCACCACCTCGGGCTCGCGCGCCCACAGCACGGCTTCATGCCCGGCGCGCCGGGCAACGCAGGCCAGCGCCGTTCCCCAGGCGCCGCCGCCGATGATCGCGATCCGGCCCATGTCTCCCCCTTTTCTGATCACGCCCGCACGGACGCGGCGCCGGCATCCAGCGGCCAGCGCGGCCGCGGCGCGAAATCGAGATCGTCGGTCATGCCGCAGCGCAGCCGCTCGATGCCCGCCCAGGCAACCATCGCGGCATTGTCGCCGCACAGCGAAACCGGCGGTGCGGTGAAGGCGAAATCCTCGCGCGCCGCCAGTGCCGCCAGCGCCGCGCGCAGATGCCCGTTCGCCGCGACGCCGCCGGCCACCACAAGCCGCCCCGGCCCCGGATGCTGCGCCCGGAACCGGGCCATCGCATGGCGCGTCCGGTCGCAGAGCGAGGCCGCGACCGAGACCTGGAAGGCCGCGGCGATATCCGCCGCCTCGGCCGGCGTCGGTCCCTCGGGGCCCAGCGAGTCCGCCAGATGCCGTACCGCCGTCTTCAAGCCGGAGAAGGAAAAGGCGCAGTCGGGACGGCCGACCATCGGCCGCGGCAGCGTGAAGCGCGCCGGATCGCCGCCTGCCGCCGCCCGCTCCAGCGCGGGGCCGCCGGGATAGCCCAGCCCCAGCAGCTTCGCCGCCTTGTCGAAGGCCTCGCCGACCGCGTCGTCGACCGTCGTGCCGTAAAGGTCGTAGCGGCCGACGCCGGAGACGGCGAGAAGCTGGCAATGCCCGCCCGAGACCAGCAGCAGCAGATAGGGAAAGTCGATGCCGTCGGTCAGCCGCGCCGTCAGGGCATGCGCCTCCAGATGGTTGACCGCGACCAGCGGCAGCCCGCGCACCAGCGCGATCGCCTTGCCGGCCGTCAGCCCGACTATGACCCCGCCGATCAGGCCCGGCCCGGCGGTCGCCGCGACGCCGTCCAGGTCGGCGAAATCGGCCCCGGCCTCGGCCAGGGCACGCGCGATCAGCCCGTCCAGATGGTCGAGATGGCTGCGCGCCGCAATCTCGGGCACGACCCCGCCATAGGGCCGGTGCTCGTCGAGCTGCGACAGCACGAGGCTCGACCGGACGCAGCGCGCATCGTCCACCAGGGCGGCGGCCGTTTCGTCGCAGGAGGTCTCGATTCCGAGCATCAGCATGGCGGCACCGGTTGTATCCTCTCGCGCGGGCCGCCGCAAACCGCTAGACAGGGGCCATGCCGCAGCATACCCCCTCCTCCATCCGCCTCGGCACGCGGGGGTCTCCGCTGGCCCTGCGCCAGGCCGAGACCGTCCGCGATGCCCTGACCGCCGCGCATCCGGGACTTGCCGTCGAAATCGTCCCCATCCGCACCACCGGCGACGCGGTCCAGGACCGCCGCCTGTCCGAGATCGGCGGCAAGGGCCTGTTCAGCAAGGAGATCGAGCAGGCCCTGCGCGAGAACCGGATCGAGATCGCGGTGCATTCGCTGAAAGACATGGAAACGCAGCTGGCCGACGGTTTCGCCATCGCCGCCGTGCTGCCGCGCGAGGACCCGCGCGACGCGCTGATCGCGCCGGGCATCCGCGGCCTCGCCGATCTGCCGCCGGGCGCGGTGATCGGCACCTCGTCGCTGCGCCGCCAGGCCCAGCTTCTGCACCGCCGCCGCGACCTGACCGTCGTCTCGATGCGCGGCAATGTGGGCACGCGGCTCGACAAGCTGGCGCGCGGCGAGGCGCAGGCGACCCTGCTGGCGATGGCCGGGCTGCGCCGGCTCGACCTGACCCGGCACGCGACCCTGCCGCTCGATCCGTCCGTCATGCTGCCGGCGGCCGGCCAGGGGGCCATCGCCATCGAATGCCGCGCCAGCGACACGGCCCTTCTCTCGATGCTGGCGCCGCTGAACGACGACGCCACCGCCGCCTGCGTCGCGGCAGAGCGGGCGCTGCTGGCCGCACTCGACGGCTCCTGCCACACACCCATCGGCGGCCTCGCCACCCTTGGCGCCGGCGGCAGCCTGACCCTCGACGGGCTGGTCGCCACGCCCGACGGCGCGCGCCTGGAACGGTTGCACGGCACCGCGCCGGCGTCGGATGCGGACGCGCTCGGCACCGAGATCGGGCGCCGGCTTCGCGCGGCCATGGGCGCGGAGTTCCCGCTGTGAGCGCCGCGCGACGCCCCTGCGTAATCGTCACCCGCCCGCGCCCGGACGCCGAGGCCCTGATCAAGGCCCTGGAAGAGCGCGGCATCGACACGGTCGCGGCGCCCCTGCTGGACATCCTGCCCGAGGACGGGCCGGCGCCGGACCTGGGGGGCGTGCAGGCCCTGCTTTTCACCTCGGCCAACGGGGTGCGCGCCTTTGCCGCGCGCAGCGCCATCCGCATTCACCCCGTGCTGGCCGTCGGCGACGCCACGGCCGCCGCGGCGCGCGCGGCGGGCTTCGCCGATGTGAAGAGTGCTGGCGGCAATGTCGATGATCTGGCGCGCCTTGCGATCCGCCAGTTCGACCCCAATTCGGGCGATCTTCTTCATGTGGCGGGAACCGATGTCGCCGGCGACCTGGCCGGCGCGCTCTCCGCGGCCGGCTTCTCCATGCGCCGCGCCGTGCTGTATTCCGCGCGCGCCGCCGCGACCTTGCCCGAACCCGCTGCACTGGCGCTTCGGACCGGTCGTGCCGACGCCATCCTGTTTTTTTCTCCCCGCACGGCCGGCAGCTTTGTTACCCTCGCACGCGATGCAGGGTTGGGCGATGCATGCCGGCGTTTGGGGGCCGTCTGTCTTAGCGATGCCGTGGCCGCGGCGGCCCAGGGCCTGCCGTGGCGCGAGGTCGCGGTTGCAGAGGCACCGACCCAGGCCGCATTGCTGGCCGCGTTGGACGATTGTCTGCACAGGGCGGAAGCTGCCGTGACCGATCCGAAGCCGACCGATCCCCAGGAACAGGCGCCGGAGTCCGCAGGACTCGACGCAGCCTTCGTTATCGAGCGCTTCGGCGGCATCCGACCGATGGCCGCCAAGCTCGGCGTGCCGGTCACGACCGTTCAGGGCTGGAAGCTACGCGGGCATCTGCCGGCCGCACGCGAAACCGAAATCCGGGCAACGGCCGAACGGCTCGGCATCGATCTGACGCCGCCGGCCGCCGCCGAAGCGATCGTCGTCGATTCCGCAGGAACGGCCGCCGGGCCATCGGCCGGCGAAGCGGCCGCGTCGCCCTCCCCATCCGCCGATCCGACGCCCGGGCCTGCCACGGCGCCGGCCCAGGCTTCCGCCACGCCGGGCCATCGTGCCGCCATCGCCGTCTCGGTCCTGGCGCTGGTTGCGGCGGCCGCTGCGGTCGCCATCGTCGCGGTCCGGCCCTTCGACCGCCCGTCGCCCACGGCATCCGACGGCAATGCGGTCGCCGCACTGGAGAGCCGGATCGCGGCGCTTGAACAGCGGCCGGCCTCCGAACAGCCGGCGACCGGCCCGCTTGCCGAGCGCATTGCCGCGCTGGAGCAGCGCACGCCGGCCGCGCCGGCCGAAGACATGACCGCGCGCCTGGACGCGCTGGCGCAGCGGGTCGAGGCGGTCGAGACCGCGCCCTCCGGCGCCACCGCGGACCCTCCGGCCGGCCTGGCACAGGAGCTTGCCGCCGCCCGCGACGACCTGCTGGCGCGGCTCGCGCCGCTGACCGAGCGGATCGACGCCTTGCAGAAGCAGTTCGCCGCATTGATGGAGACGGTCGAGCAGGAGCAGGGACAGAACCTCGTCAATCGCATTCGCGAGCTGGCGGTCCGGCTCGACGACACCGACACCGAACTGGTCACGCTGCTGCGCGAATACGAAGCGGTGAAGGACCGGCTGATGGGGCTGGAATCCCGGCCGGTCCGCACGGGCGATCCGGCGGCGGCGCTCGCTCTGGCCATCGGCCAGTTGCAGACCGCGGTCCGCGACGGTCAGCCCTATCGGGCCGCGCTCGACCGCGTCCAGACGCTCGGACAGTCCAAGCCGGCGCTGATCGAGGCGCTGGCGGCTCTCGCGGCCCATGCCGATGGCGGCGTCGCGCGGATGGATGCCCTGCAACGCGATTTCGACCGGCTGGCGCCGCAGTTCGCGACGGCGGGAACGGAGACGGCGGACGGCGGCTGGTTCGATCAGGTGAAGGCCAAGCTGGCGTCGCTGGTCACGATCCGCCGCGTCGGATCGCCGGCCGAGAGCACTGGCACGCCCGTCGAACGCGCCGGCGCCGCCCTCGATGCGGGCGACCTGCCCGGCGCCCTGGCGGCCCTCGCCGATCTGCCGCGCGACCGGCTCGATCCCGAGGCCGCGACATGGCTGGCGGCGGCGGAGGCACGCGTGGCCGCGCTGGCCGCACTGGACCGGCTCAACGACCT
>JBFWNZ010000124.1:0-10032 GCA_050250795.1 Alphaproteobacteria bacterium
TTGCCGGCGTCCTCGCGGCCTGCGGCTGTCCTGAAACGCGAACCCGGCTCGGGCTTGATGCCGCGAGCCGGGTCCTTGTCATCAACACGGAGTCCGATACCGACCCCAAGGTCTATCGTCAGATATTGGCCGAGGCCTAGCCGATCAGTTGCCCTCGAAGGCGGGCTTCTGCTTGGCGACGAAGGCGTTGTAGGCGCGCTCGTAGTCGCGCGTCTGCATGCAGACCGACTGTGCCAAGGCCTCGTTCTCGATGGCCGCATCCACGCTCATGTCCCACTCCTGGTGCAGGCACTTCTTGGTCATGGCATGGGCGAAAGTCGGGCCGTCGGCCAGCATCTTCGCGAACTTCTGCGCCTCGGGAAGAAGCTGGTCGGGCGCGAGCACGCGGTTGTAGAAGCCCCAACGCTCAGCCTCGTCCGCCGACATGGCCCGACCGGTGTAGAGGAGTTCCGAGGCCCGGCCCTGCCCGATGATGCGGGGCAGGATCGCGCACGCCCCCATGTCCGCGCCGGCCAGACCGACCCGGACGAAGAGGAATGCCACCTTGCTCTCCGGCGTGCCGAAGCGGATGTCCGACCCGAAGGCGATCGCCGCGCCCGCACCGGCACAGATGCCGTCGATGGCGCAAACGATGGGTTGCGGGCAGTTGCGCATCGCCTTGACCAGATCGCCGGTCATCCGCGTGAACTCCAGCAACCCATTCATGTCGCCGTCGTTCTTCATGCGGACCAAGGGGCCGATGATCTCATGGACGTCGCCGCCCGAGCAGAAATTGCCGCCGGCGCCGGTGAACACGACGGTCTTGACGTCTTCGGCGTAGCTGAGCTGCCGGAAGGTGTCGCGCAATTCCGCATAGGATTGCAGCGTCAGCGGGTTCTTGCGTTCCGGACGGTTCAGCGTGATCGTTGCGACCTTGTCCTTCACGCTCCAGAGGAAATGCTCTGGCTTGTAGTCTGCGAATTTCATGCGGCAACTCCTCGGGTGGCTGAAGATTGACACCCCCTTAAGGGCTGGCGGATCATCGGGTCAAGGGACCTGAACGCAAGCATTGGCAGACATGCGTCAAATGCATGTCTGCATTTCGCGTTCGGAAGGTCGGCCCGGTTCCCCTGCCGCGGCCTCGTCACTAAGGTTCGCGTCGATTTCTCAAAGGTCCAGCATCCAGGAGGGTAGCAGCATGAACTTCAAAGGGAAGGTCGCCGTCGTCACCGGCGGCGCGTCCGGCATCGGCCGCGCGGCGGTCCAGGGCTTTGCTTCGCATGGCGCGACGGTCGTCTTCATCGACCTGAACGAAGCCGGCGCGAAAGAGACCATCTCGCTGGTCGAGCAGGCCGGCGGCAAGGCTGCGTTCCAGCGCCTGGACATCACGGACAATGCCGCCGTGACGGCCTTTGCGGCACAAGTCCAGCAGGATTTCGGCAAGGCCGACATCCTTGTGAACGTCGCCGGCTGGGATATCCAGGAGCCGTTCATGAACAACACGCCGGAATTCTGGGACAAGGTCATCAACATCAACCTGATGGGGACCGTCCGCATGTGCCGGGCCTTCCTGCCCCAGATGATCGAGGCAAAAGCCGGCGTGATCGTGAACACGTCGAGCGATGCCGGCCGCGTTGGCAGCTCGGGCGAGACGATCTATTCCGGCGCCAAGGGCGGCGTGATCGCCTTCACGAAGTCCCTGGCGCGCGAGATGGCGCGCAACATGATCCGGGTGAACTGCGTCGCGCCGGGGCCGACCGACACCCCGCTGTTCCGCCAGGCGCCGGAGAAGCTGCAGGAAGCCCTGATCAAGGCGATCCCGATGCGTCGCCTGGGCAAGCCGTCGGACATCGCCAATGGCATGATGTTCTTCGCCAGCGACTATGCCGAGTATGTCACGGGCCAAGTGCTGAGCGTCAGCGGCGGCCTGACGATGGTCGACTGACGCGATATCCGCAGGCGGCAGGCCGGTCGGAATACCGGCCTGCCGGATACCAACGAGAACGCCGGCGAGACCGGTCGAGAGAGGAAGCCCAGGAATGATGGACCTCAAGGTGATCCTGCCGCAGGAACGCATCGACCGGATGGTTTCGAGCGGGCGCTGGCTGAACCGGACGGCCGCCGACTTCATGGCCGCGACGGTACAGAGTGCGCCGGATCGTCTGCTGGTTTCCGATTTCCGCAGCGAGACCGGCGCATCGCATCGCATCACTTATGGCGAGATGGACCGGCATGCACGCCGGGTGGCCTTGACCCTCGCCGGTCTCGGCGTTCAAAAGGGCGATGTCGTCTCGTTCCAGATGCCGAACTGGTGGGAGTTCATCGCGCTTCACCTGGGCTGCGTCTATGCCGGCGCGATCAGCAATCCGCTGATGCCGATCTTCCGCGAGCGCGAACTCGCCTTCATGCTGGGGTTCGCGGAAACGAAGGTCTATATCGCGCCACGGCGCTTCCGCGGCCATGACTATCGCAAGATGATGGATGGCCTGCGAGCCGAGTTGCCGCAGTTGAAGCATTGCTTCTTCATCGGCGATGAGGACGAAGCCGGTTTTGCGCCGAACTTCCTGGGTCAAGCCCGGGAGACCGAACCCGGCGCCGATGCAGTGTTTGCCGCACGCCGGATGGCGCCCGACGACGTCACGCAAATTCTCTACACCTCCGGTACGACGGGACAGCCGAAAGGCGTGATGCACACGGCGAATACGCTGTTCTCCGCCTTTCCGCCCTACATCCAGTGCCTGTCCCTGACGCCCGACGACATTGCGTTCATGGCGTCGCCGATGGCGCATCAGACAGGCTTCTGCTACGGCATGCTGCTGCCGATTCTGCTCGGCGGATCGACCGCGATTCTCGACGCGTGGATCCCCAAGGAAGCGGCCCGCATCATTTCCGAATGCGGGGCCACCCACACGCTGTCCTCGACGCCGTTCCTCGCCGACCTTACCGACTTGCCTGAACTGCCGCAGTTCGACATGTCGCGGTTCGCCAGCTTCGTCTCGGCGGGGGCACCGATCCCGCGCACCCAGGTAGACCGCGCGGTCGCGCGGCTGAAGTGCAACGTTCTGGCGTGCTGGGGGATGACCGAGAATACGGCCGTCACCTGCTGCAAGCCCAGCGACGCCCCCGAGAAGATTTTCGAGACCGACGGCTGCGCGCTGGACGGCATGGCGGTAAAGGTTGTCGACGCCAACGGAAAGGATTTGCCGCCGGGCGAGGAAGGCATCCTCAAAGCCAAGGCACAGACGATGTTCGTCGGCTATCTCAAACGCCCCGAAGCGTTCGGTCATGATGCCGATGACTGGTTCGATACCGGCGACTACGCGCGCATGGACGAAGACGGATATATCCGCATCACAGGCCGCGCGAAGGACATCATCATCCGCGGCGGCGAGAACATTCCGGTCGTCGAGATCGAGGAACTGCTGTACCGGCATCCGGCAATCCACGAATGTGCGATCGTCGGCATGCCGGACGCACGGCTGGGCGAACGCGCCTGCGTGTTCGCCGGATTGAAGCCGGGCCATTCCCTGACCTTCCAGGAAATGATCGATTATCTGCTGTCCAAGCGGCTGACCAGGCAGTATCTGCCCGAGAAACTCGTGATCCGCGAAGCCCTTCCGCGGACGCCCTCGGGCAAGATTCAAAAGTTCAAGCTGCGGGACGAAGCCAAGGAAATGCAGCCAGACCGGCCTTGAGCGAGGGTGGGCGGCAACAAGATATCGCCCACCCGCACTCGCTTCATGAGCGGTCGAAGGTCAGCGCAAAATCGCCGCCGTTCTAGGCCTGAATGCCATAATCCAGGGGTGCGGTGCGGCCGTGCAGGATCGAGCGTTCACCGGCCGTCGAGCATCGCCCGACTGATGACAAGCTTCTGAATGTCGTTCGTGCCTTCGTAAATGCGCGCGCCCCGCACATCGCGGAAAATACGCTCGACCTTGTAATCCTGCAGATAGCCGTTGCCGCCGAGCGTCTGAATCGCATCGGAGCAAACCGCCTCGCCCATGTCGGTGGCGATCATCTTGGCGATGCTCGCCTCCTTGATACAGGGGCGGCCTGCATCGCGCAGGACCGCCGTGTGATGAACCATCTGTCGCGCCGTCTCGATGCGCGCGGTCATCTCGGCAAGCCGGAACGCCACAGCCTGATGCTCGATGATCCGCTTGCCGAAGCTCTCGCGCTCTTGCGCGTAATCCAAGGCGATTTCGAATGCGGCACGAGCGAGCCCAATCGCCTGCGAGGCAATGCCGATCCGGCCGCTTTCGAGATTGGCAAGTGCGATGCGATAGCCCTGCCCTTCCTCGCCTAGCCGGTTCTCCACCGGCACGACAACATCCTCCAGCAGGATCTGGCAGGTATCGGAAATCCGCTGACCCATTTTCTTCTCGCGGCGCGAGACGATGTAACCGGGCGTCTTCGTGGGAACGAGAAAGGCGCTGATCGCCCGTTTGCCGCCACTGGGATCGGTCACGGCCAGGACAAGCGCTACATCGGCCGTCGAGCCCGACGTGATGAACTGCTTCGTGCCGTTGAGCACGTATTCGTTGCCACGACGCACCGCACGCGTCTTGAGGTTCGAGGCATCGGATCCGGTATGCGGCTCGGTCAGGCAGAAGGCACCGAGCAATTCGCCCCGTGCCATCGGACGGAGGAAGGTCTGCTGCTGATACGCGGTGCCATACTGAAGAATCGGCAGGCAGCCGACAGAGTTGTGACCGCTGATGGCGGTCGAGAGACCGCCGCTGCCGGCTGCGATCTCTTCCAGGACCAGGGAATAGGCGACGTGGTCGCCGCCGACGCCGTCGAGTTCCTCTGGCACGAGCATGCCGAGGAAACCCAGCTTTCCCATCTCGCGAACCACATCCATCGGGAAATGCTCGTCACGCTCCCAGTCATCGACGTGAGGGACGACACGCTCCCGCACGAAGTTGCGGGCCATGTCGCGCATCATTTCCTGCTGTTCGGTGAGAAGCATGGGAATCTCTCTACTGCGGAAGGCGAGCCATCCTTTCGGGGGATCGGCTCTGCGTCAAGCGGCTCGGCGGCCCCGGTTCAGCGCTGGGCTGCGTCCGCGACCTGGACGGCCTGGGCGATCACGGCCAGGGCACGCGCGCGCCACCAGTCGATCCGAATGGGTGGCAGCATGTCGAGCGCTTGCCTGATCAGAGTACGCGCTGCGTCGGTTTTACCCATGCGCGCGACCGCGATAGCCTGTTCGCAGGCAATCGCAATTCGGTCGAAGGCACTCGTTGCATCTTCGGCTGACCGGGCACTCGCCCTCTCCAACAGTGCGGCGCCTTCGACCCGCCCGCCTTGCCGCAAGGTCTCCGCCGCGGACCAGAGCGCCCTGCTGCGCAGGGCAGCATCGTCGATGCGTTCCGCCGTCCGAAGGGCTGCGGCAGCGTCGCCTTCGGCGGCCTGCACCAGCAGGATGCGTCCGTAGCCATAATCGCGTGCAAATGGACCCTCTATCGCCGCAGCAACGGCCAACGCACGTGCCAGGGCCGCATCGCGCGCATCGAAGTCGTGCATCGCGCCCCGCGCCCGAGCGGTTTCCGCCAGGGCGATGACCCGGTATCGGGCATCTGCCGAATCCGTCGAAACGCGTTGTCGTTGCGGGTCGGATGCACGAGGAGGCGCTCCACGGCGCGCTTCTGCAGCGGCGAGTTCCACAATCAGGGCGCTCGCCTCGTCTTCCGCACCCAGTTCGGCAAAGGCCCTGGCGAGGACGCTCACGGCCGCTTCGCGGGCGCTGCCCGCAGGTTCTCCGTCCAACGCCGCACGCGCTTCGCGCAGGGCCTCTCGTCCGATATCGGACAGACCGTTCTCTGAAAGTGCGCGGGCCATGGACGTCACGATGTCGACCCGCAGTCCCATGTCGGCAATCTGTGCCGCGATTTCCACGGCACGACGGGCTTGCGCCGGGGCGCGCTGGGAATCTTTCGCTTCGGCATAACGGGCGGCAAGAACGGCGAGCGCTGCGGCCTTGTTGCGCGGGTCCGGGATCGTCTCGGCGAGAGACGCCGCATCGTCCAATCGGTCCTGGCGAGCGAGTTCCTCGACCATCTCCCGGAGGGCCACGAGCTTCAGGCGTGGGTCGGTGAGACGGCGGATGCTCTCTCTTGCTCCAATATCCTCCCCCAGCGCCGTTTGGGTGCGGAGGATGTCGCGAAAGGCCCAGTTGCGATAATCGTCCCGGCCGATACTCTTTGCCGTCTCGATAGCCTCTGCCAGCAGGCATTGGGCCGTCGGCGTAACGAAGCAGTCGTCCGGACGGCGGGTTGGATCGGCCCGGTTCTCGGGGACCGTTTGCATCAGGTCGCGGGTTGCGTCGCCTTGCAGCAGCACCGTACTCGCGCGGTCGATCTGTTCCCGGCGCGCACGCTCCAAAGTTTCCTGGATCGCCGCGGCCTGGCCCGATCGCTTCACCGGCTCGAGAAGTTCCGGCAACCCCGCGGCATCGCCGACAATTCCGTACTGCGCTTCATACTCTCTTAACGCGCGCTCGAAGCGTGGCGTCAAGCGGCCATCGACAGGGCCGTCATACAGCCCCAGTTCCCTTAACGCACGCTGGGCATTCTGGATCGTTCCGGACCAAGGCAGGTCGGGATCATGAGGCTGACCGACCGCGTCGCCGCGGATCGAGGTACGATCCGCAGCCGCGGGAGACAAAGCCGAAAGGAACAAAAGGGCCGCGCATATCACGCTGGCGAGGGCGAAAGACGCAGGACGGAACAGCTTCGTCAAAAGAGACGGACGCTTCGACCGGCTGCTTTTCCGCTTTTCCGGCATCTTTCCTGCCTGCCGGCGCCGCGCCGGCTACTTCGCGCGATGATACAAGCGCCCGAAATTACCCATCGAGACGATATGGCTGCCGATCCAGGTCATGAACCCGTTCCGGCACCATTCCGCCAGCAGCTTGTCCGGCAGTTCGCGCAGGCGTGCTTCGTTGATCACCCGAAACCCGCGCAACGCAATCTTCTCGCCGTCGGGCAATCGGATATCGGCCGAACGATCCATCAGCAAGCCGTGCTCGCGCAATGCCTGAACGAACTGGCGCGTCCGGTTCTGCTCGCGCGCATAGGCACCGCAGAAGCGCGCAACGTTCTGCATCAGATCCGTCGGCTTGTTGTCGCTGAACAGCGGGCGGCTGCCGCGCTGCTTGAGCATCTCGGCGCTTGCATCCACACAGAAGGCGATCTCGTTGGTGCCACTGCGCGTCAGCAACAGGAAGGGATACCGGCGAACGAAGGCAGGGACGTAACATCCTTCGGCCCAACTGCCATCCTTTTCGACGAAGAGATTCTCGCGCGAACGCAGCCCCACAACCGCCAGCGGCATCCCTTCCGCATCGCTGTGGAAGATGATCGGGTAATGGCGCGCCGCAGCCGAAAATTCTACGACGTTCAATGGGATGGAGTTCGTCGGCCGCGCAAAGCCATAGCTGGCCGAAGCGGACAAGCCGAGCCTGCCATGCTGCTTCGGATCCAGTTTCTCGACGGAATTGTAGAACAGGTAATGCGGTTCGCTGACCTTCTGCGGCGCCTTGGGTGCCGCGCGCTTGGCAGCCCCCTTTGCCTTTGCCCCGCCGGCTTTCGTCGCCGGCCTGGCGCCTGTCGCTGCCTTGCTCCTGCCCGCCGTCGCTGCCACTGATCGTCCCACCGCACCCTCATCACGAGGCAGGCATGGAGCCCGCCTCACGACACCCCTGCGACTCGAAATTATTTAAAGGTTTAGTAAAACACAACAGACATTCGCTCACGTCACAGCTTCTGGGATAGTACATCAACTGATATCTGTGAATCCGGGAAAATACGTTGCCACACAAATGCAACGGGCACGAAACAGACCCTGCATCAAGGCGGGCGCGTCCAGATGTCCAGGGTCTATATTACGGCATGCAAGGCATGAATGGGCAATCAGCCGCAAGACTTGACCGCCCCTTGACCGGCCTATTTGATTAGGTCGATGCCGCAACGGGAGCCGGCCGGCGACCCGATCGCAAAGCAGGGGATGTCATGGATATTCGCGATGGATTCGTCGATACGGTCGGCAACACGCCGCTGATCAAGCTGCGCAAGGCGTCGGAACTGACCGGCTGCACGATCCTCGGCAAAGCGGAGTTCCTGAACCCCGGGGGATCGGTCAAGGATCGCGCCGGCAAGTACATTATCCTCGATGCGGAAAAGCAGGGTTTGCTGAAGCCGGGCGGCGTAATCGTCGAGGGCACGGCGGGCAACACGGGTATCGGTCTCGCGCTCGTCGGCAATGCACGCGGCTATCGTACCGTGATCGTGATTCCCGAAACCCAGTCGCAGGAGAAGAAGGACATGCTGCGCCTCTGCGGCGCAGAACTGCGGCAGGTGCCGGCCGCCCCTTACCGCGACCCCAACAATTACGTCCATGTCTCGGAGCGCGTCGCGAAGGAACTCGCGCAAACGGAACCCAACGGTGTCCTCTGGGCGAACCAATGGGACAATGTCTCGAACCGCAACGGACATTACCGCTCCACAGGGCCGGAGATCTGGGCACAGACCAACGGCAAGGTCGACGGCTTCATCTGCGCCGTCGGTACCGGCGGCACCCTTGCGGGCACCAGCGCCTTTCTGCTGGAGAAGAACAAGGACATCGCCATCGGGCTCGCCGATCCGGACGGCGCCGCGATGTACAGCTACTTTACCGCTGGCAAGCTGGAATCCTCGGGTTCTTCGATCTCGGAAGGGATCGGCCAGGGTCGCATTACGGGGAACATCGAGGGCATGCGCGTGACGCACCCCTATCGTATTTCCGACCCCGAATGGCTGCCCATCCTCTATGACCTCGCACAGGAGGAAGGGCTCATCCTCGGGGGCTCCAGCGGCGTCAATGTTGCCGGAGCTATTCGGCTGGCACGCGAGCTCGGCCCTGGGCACACCATCGTCACCATCCTGTGCGATTCCGGAACGCGCTATCAGTCCAAGCTTTTCAATCCGGCCTTTCTCAAGGAGAAGGGGCTGCCGACGCCGCCCTGGCTCGACCGCTCCTGAACGTCCTATGCCGCCGACGGAAGAATTGTTCCGGGACGACGCTTACGCCCGCGAGTGCGAGGCCCGCGTGACCCATGTCAACGCGCAGAGCGGAATCATGCTCGACCGGACCGTCTTTTATCCGGCCGGCGGCGGCCAGCCCGGCGACAGCGGAGCCCTAAGACTGCGCGACGGACGCATCGTGCCGATCGCCACCACGGTCAAAGGCGACGGCGCCGAGAACATCATCCATGTTCCCGCGGAAGGCGCCCCGCTGCCCGCGGAGGGCGATGCCGTCATAGCAGCCATCGACTGGGAACGACGCTATCGGCATATGCGAGTGCACAGCGCCCTGCATCTGCTTTGCGCCCTTGTTCCCTATGGCGTCACCGGCGGACGGGTCGCCACAGACAAGGGAAGCCTGGATTTCGACAGCGGCGATTCCGCCTTGGACAAGGATGCGCTGACCGAAGCGCTGAACCGGCTCGTGGTCGAGGATCACCCCATCCTTGCGCGCTGGATCGGCGACGAACAGTTGGCGGCCCAGCCAGAACTCGTCCGAACCATGTCGGTGGCGCCGCCTGCCGGCACCGGGCATGTGCGCTTGCTGGAGATCGTCGGTGTGGATCTGCAGCCTTGCGGCGGAACGCATGTGCGGCGGACGGGCGAGATCGGACCGCTGGCCGTCGCCAAGATCGAAAGCAAGGGCAAACGAAACCGCCGTATCACCGTGGCTTTGCAGAACTGAGCGCCCCGCGCGGAGAGGATCATATATGAGCTACGTCAATCCCGACGCCGTCGTCAGCACCGAATGGCTGGCCGAACACCTGAACGACCCGTCGGTCAAGGTGCTGGACGGCACGTTCCACCTGCCCGGCGTGCCGCGCGATGCCGACGCCGAATTTGCGGCGGCGCATATTCCAGGCGCGCAGCGCTTCAACATCGACGCAATCTGCGATCCGGCCAGCCCCTATCCGCATATGCTGCCAAGTCCGGAGCGATTCGCGGAGACTGTCGGGGCAATGGGAATCGATAACGGCACCCATGTTGT
>JBFWNZ010000125.1:0-10018 GCA_050250795.1 Alphaproteobacteria bacterium
ACCGCCGCGACCGGCGTGTTATCGCGATAGGTCGGAACGTTCTGATAGCGCAGCCCGCCGATGACCAGCGGCGCCGAATGCACCAGCAGCGCTTCCTGATAGCGGGCGGCCGCCTCGATCAGCTGCGCCACGCCCCGGGTACCGCCGGGACCGACGATGTTCTGATAGGACGCGGTCTTGAGCAGGCCGGAATCCGTAAGCACGCGCCCGACCGTCCGGGCCGTGTCGTCCCAGCCGCCGCCGGCGCCGCCGGGGATCAGGAAATGCAGCTTGTCCGGCGCGGCCGCATGCGCGCCGCGCGGCAGCCCGACGGCAGCCGCAGCGGCAAACGATCCCGCAAGGAAGCGGCGGCGGCTGAGGCCGCTGCGTCGGTCGATCATGGGCCGATTCCCCTCTCCCGGCGGCAGTATGCAACAGACCGGCGCCGCATCGGAAGCCCGGGTATTCCCTTAAGCGCCAAGCCTCACGGCCCCATATACAGGCCGCCATTCACCTCAAGGCTGGTCCCGGTCATGTAATCGGCGAGATTCGAGGCGAGGAACAGCGCGGCGCCCGCCACATCCTCGGGCGTGCCCAGCCGGCCCAGCACGACATCGGCCGTGAACTTGCGCAACTGCTCCTCGCTGAGGTCGTCATTCATCGCGGTGCGGATGCGGCCGGGATTGATGCAGTTCGCGGTGATCCCGTGCGCCGCGCCCTCGATCGCCATCTGCTTGGTCAGCCCGATGACCGCCGATTTCGAGCCGACGTAATGCGGGGTGTTGCGGATGTTGCCGCCCCAGCGGGCCGTGTGCGAGCCCGTGTTGACGATCCGGCCATAGCCGCGGTCGATCATCCCGCCGATACAGATCTGGGTCACATGGACATAGGAGCGGACGTTGAGGGCCATCACCCGGTCCCATTCCGCCATCGGCATGTCGGCGATGGACCAGCGCTTGCCCTGTGCATCGGTCTTGGGCGAGACGCCGACATTGTTGCACAGGATGTCGGGCGCTCCGTTCTTCGCGATATAGGGGCGCAGCACACGCTCGATATCCTCGGCATCGCCCAGATCGACCTTGACCACGCTCACGCCCTTGCGCTCGGCGGCCAGCGCCTCGCCGGATGCGGTCGCGATGTCGGCCAGCACCACCGACTTGCCATGCTCCAGGAATGCCCGCGCCATCGCCATGCCGATGGCGCCGCAGCCGCCGGTGATGAGTACCTTGTCGCCCCGGATCTTCATGTCCCGCTTTCCTCCGCTGATCGGCCCGGCCGCACCGGGCGGCGGGGATTGAACACGACACCGCACCGGCTTGCCAAGCCCGCGGCGGCATCCGCCGGCTGCGGCAAACCTTGCGGTGCGTCCCGAACCCGCTAGATTGCCGGAAGCTGCAACCCATCGGTCCGCCGCGATGCCCGAAGCCACAGAGAGCAAGCCGTCCGACGCGCCGGCGGCGCGTCCGCGCAAGCCGGGCAGCCGCGCGCCGATGAGCCGGCGCGCCTATGAGGCCGTGAAGCGGCGCATCCTGGACAACGACATTCCCGGCGGCGCGCATGTGCTGGAGGAAGAGCTGGCGCAGATGCTGGGCATGAGCCGCACGCCGATCCGCGAGGCGCTGGTGCAGCTGGAGAAGGACGGGCTGATCGAACTGGTGCCGCGCCGCGGCATGCGCGTCCTGGCGCTCAGCCCCGACGACATCCGGCATGTCTACGATCTGCTGCAATGCCTCGAATCGCACGCGGCCGCCCTTGCGGCGCGCCACCGCGACCACCGCCGCATCGCGGCCAGGCTGGACGCCCCGATCGGCGGCATGCGCGCGGCGCTGGAAGCGGACGATCTGCGGGGCTGGGCCGAAGCGAACGAGCGCTTCCACCGCACCCTGGTCGATTCCTGCGGCAATCCCCGGCTGGCGCAGATGGCCTATACCCTGCTCGACCAGTCGCACCGCGTCCGCACCTTCACCGTGCGCCTGCGCGCGCGGCCGGTGCGCTCCACCGACAACCACGCGGCGACCGTGGATGCCATCCGCGACGGCGACCCCGGACGCGCCGCCGGCATCCATGAGGCGCATAAGGGCGAATGGATGGTCGAGATGGACCGCCTGATGGCCGAGTTCAACATCAAGATGCTTTAAGGCGACCCGCGAATCGCCCGTTGTGCGGATACGATAACGTATGCGTTAATGCGCCGCCCGCCGTCTGAACCGGAGATTCGTTCCATGGATTACGCGCAAGCCTTTCGCGGCATCGCCACCTGCGACCTGTCCGATGCCTGCGATGCGCTGGGCATCGCCGCCGTCACCACCGGCACGATCAAGCCCGTCTATCACGACTGCCCGAAGATCTGCGGCCCGGCCGTCACCTACCGGCTGACGCCCCAGGCGAACGGGTCGGTCGTGCTCGGCACGCTGGAGGCCATCGCCGAAGCGCCGCCGGGGTCGGTCCTGCTGTTCGACGCCCATGGCTATGAGGACCGCACCGCCTGGGGCTCCATCGCCGCGACGGTCGCCGTGCAGCACCGCATGGCCGGCGCCGTGGTCGACGGGTCCACGCGCGACGTCCAGACCATGCGGACCCTGCCCTGCCCCACCTATGCGAAGAGCACGGTGGTCACCTCGGTGCGCGGGCGGCTGGGCCTGGAATCGATCAACGCCCCGATCGCGGTCGCCGGCCAGCGCGTCGATCCGGGCTGGATTGTCGCGGCCGACGAGAACGGTATCATCTGCTTCCCGCCCGACGACGCGCTGGAGGTCTTCCGCAAGGCCTATATGGTTGCGGCGCTGGAGGAAAAGGTGATGCGCGCGATCCGCGAAGGGGCCGACGCCGTCGCCATCCACAAGGAGATGCGCTACCACGCATCCTGGACCGAACAACTGGGTGAAAAAGGAAAGACAAAATGAGTGGGGAGAAGATCGTCCTGTGGCGGCCGATGTACGATCCGGCCGGTGCCGAGAAGCTGCGCCAGCGCGGCGCGCAGGTGGAGGTGGTCGATTCCGACAACCCTGCCGACGTGAAGAAGGCGCTGGCCGATGCCAAGGCGCTCTGGGTGCGCTATCCGCAGACGGTGACGGCGGACATCCTGGATTCCGGCCGCGACCTCGTCTGCGTGTCGACCTCCGGCTTCGGCTACGACCGGGTGGACATCCCGGCCGCGACCGAGCGCGGCATCCTGGTCGTCAACAACCAGGGATTCGGCCGGGTGCCGGTGTCCGAGCACACGCTGATGCTGCTGCTGGCAACGCTGAAGCAGTACATGTGGAGCGACGGCGCGACCCGCGACGGCAGCGCCTGGGACAAGCGCAGCGGCCTGCCGATCTATGAGCTCGAAGGCAAGACCGTCGGCATCATCGGCCTCGGCTGGGTCGGCTCGGAACTGGCGCGCAAGCTGAAGCTGGCCTTCCACTGCCGGGTGCTTGGCTACGACCCCTATGTCGATCCGCGCATCCCGCTTCTGGTCGGCATCGAACGGATGGGCAACCTGATGGACATGCTGGGCCAGTGCGATCTGCTGTGCATGTGCCCGGAGCTGACCGAAGAGACCCGCATGATGATCGGCAAGAAGGAGCTGGCGGCGCTGCCGAAGGGCGCCTTCGTCGTGAACACCTCGCGCGGCCGGGTGCTCGACCTGGAGGCGCTGGCGGACGCCGTGGATTCCGGCCATGTCGCCGCGGCCGGAATCGACGTGTTCGAGCCCGAGCCCCTGCCGCCGGGCCACCGCATCCTCAAGCACGACCGGATCACCGTCACGCCGCATATCGCGGGCATGACGATGGAAACCTCCATGCGCCTGACAGAGAACGCGGTCGAGCAGATGCTGACCGTGCTGAACGGCGACGTTCCGCCCTTCCCGCTGAACCCCCAGGTCTGGGATGCGCCGCAGTCGCGGCGTCCCCGGCCGAACGCACCGCGCTGACGGCGCGCGCACGACCGGGCCGGCGGCCCGGTCGTGCGTTGTACCCATCCGCCGCCGCGTCTAGTATCGTTCCGGTGCCGGCCGCCTCGATGCAGTGCGGCGGCAGACGGTAAACGGGGGGACGGATCGGATGACGCGGCTCGCAGGGTGGGTTGCAGCAGCCCTTCTCGCTGTCGGCTTGCTCGGATCGGGCAGCGCCTTGGCAGCGACCGTTCCCGACGCCGCCAAGGCGTTCATCGAGACGATCAGCAACCGGGCCATCACCATCCTGTCGGACAAGACCCGGCCCCTTGAGGCGCGCGAGGAAGATGTCCGGCTGATCCTGAGCAGCGCATTGGCCATCGAAGCCCTGGGCCGGTTCACCCTCGGCCGCCATTGGGCACAGGCCAGCGAGGAGCAGCGCGCGGACTATCAAACCCTGTTCGCCGACTGGGTCGTCCGCAGCTATGCCCGGCGCCTCAGCGCCTATTCGGGCGAATCCCTGACGGTGCTGCGCGCCGCCCCGATGGGCAAGGAAGACGCGCTGGTGATGACCCAGTTGACGCAGACCCAGGGAGCGCCGCTGTCCGCCGGCTGGCGGGTCCGCGACACCGGACCCGGCGGCATGAAGATCCTCGACGTGATCGTCGAGGGCGTCAGCATGGTCGTCGCGCAGCGCGACGAGTTCGACGCCATCGCCCAGAAGAACGGGGTGAGCGGCCTGATCGAGCTGTTGCGGCTGCGCGTGTCGCAATACACCGCAAAAGCGTCCTAGACGGCCGCAGGGAGGGAGGCAGTCATGTATAGCCGACCGATCGTCCGGCACATCGCAGCGGTGGCATTCGGCCTGGTCTGTGCCGTTGCGCCGGCCGCCGCTGCGGACTTCAAATCGGGCTGGGATGCGTATCAGGCAGGCCGCTTTGCAGAGGCGCTGGCGATCTGGCGCCCGCTGGCCGAGCGGGGCGACGGCAAGGCCCAGTTCAACCTGGGCGTCATGTATCGCGACGGGAAGGGGGTCGCCCCCGATGCGGCGACAGCGGCGGCATGGTGGGCAAAGGCCGCGGAGTCTGGCGATTCCTATGCCCAGCACAATCTCGCCATGGCCTATATCGCCGGCGAGGGCGTGTCCAAGGACAATGCGCGCGCCGTCGCGATGCTCGAAAAGGCGGCGATGCAGGGCCAGATCCGTTCGCAATACGCGCTCGGCAAGATGTACGAGTACGGCTTGGGAGTGCCGCAGGATCAGTCGCTCTCCGCGCGCTGGGTTCTGATGGCCGCCGAGAAGGGCCTGGACAAGGCCCAATACAACATGGGCAAGCGCTACCGCGACGGAGACGGCGTATCTCAGGACCTTGCCAAGGCCGCCCAATGGTTCCTCAAGGCTGCCGAGCAGGGCTACGTCAACGCCCAGAACCATATCGGCATCCGCTATGCCCGCGGCCTGGGTGTCGAGCAGGACCCGGTGAAGGCCCTCATGTGGCTGACCTTGGCCGCCCGCCAGGGTCACAAGGCCGCAGAGCAGAACCGCAGCGACCTGCTGCCGATGCTGACCGCGGATCAGCAGGTCCGCGGCACGAAACTGGCCGACGCCTGGAAGCCCAAGCCGGCGACAGAAGCCGCGATGCCATAAAATCAGCCGGAGGAGATGCACGCATGACCATCAAGGCGGGGGAACGCGTACCGTCGATGACGCTCAAGGTCCTGGGCGAGGACGGCGGACCCAAGGACATCGCCACCGACGCGGTTTTCAAGGGCAAGAAGGTGGTGCTGTTCGCCCTGCCCGGCGCGTTCACGCGGACATGCTCCGCAAAGCACCTGCCGGGCTTCGTCGCCAACGCCGACGCGATCCGCGCCAAGGGCGTCGATACGATCGCCTGCCTGTCGGTCAACGACGCCTTCGTGATGGGGGCCTGGGGACATATGCAGGGCGCCGGCGGCAAGGTGCTGATGCTGGCCGACGGCAACGCCGACTTCACCAGCGCCATCGGCATGGACATCGACCGCCGCGGCGCCGGCATGGGCACACGCTCGAAGCGCTATGCCATGATCGTCGAGGACGGCGTGGTGACGCGCGTCGACGAGGAACCGGACGGCGCCTATGGCGTCTCAAGCGCCGAGGCCGTCCTGGCCGCGCTGTAGACGCCATGCGCGACATCCTTCGTACGCCCGTAACCTCAGAAGCGGCCTGGACGGCGGATCGCTGGGTATCGGACCGCTCTTGGATCCATGCGCTCACATCCGCGGAGGTCGAGGAGATCGACGCGGCCCTGCAGCGCGTCAAGGCGATGCCGCTGGCTGCGATCGGGCGGGAAGACTTCGCCCTGCCGGGCGTGGCGGCCCGTCTCGCCCGGATCGTGGACGAACTCGAAGGCGGACGCGGCTTCGTCATGCTGCGCGGCCTGCCCGCCGCGCGTTACGGCATGGACGCTCTCTATCGCATCTACTGGGGGCTGTCGGTCCATCTCGGCATCCCCATCAGCCAGAACAGCCGCGGCGAGAAGATCGCGCAGGTCCGCGACTACGGCACCGATTACGGCCGCGCCAATGTCCGCGGCCACACCTCGAACGACGCCATCTATCCGCATTGCGACACTTCGGATGTCGTCGGGCTGCTCTGCGTGCACCCTGCCAAATCCGGCGGGGCCAGCACGGTCGCCAGCGCGATGACCGTCTACAACACGCTGCTGGCCGAGCACCCCGAGTTCCTGGAGCCGCTGGCAAGCGGGTTTCAGATCAATCTGGCCGGCAAGGGGCCGACCGGCCGCCTCGATGAGGTCACGCGCAACCACGTGCCCGTCTTCAGCTATTTCGGCGGCGTTCTGTCATGCCGCTATAACGAGAAGCAGACCCTGGACGGCGCGACGCTGACGGGACGCACGCTGACCGCGTTGGAGCGCGCCGCCATCGCCGCGGTCGGCGAGATCGCGATGCGGCCGGGCATCCGCTTCGACATGGATTTCCAGCCTGGCGACATCCAGTACCTGAACAACCATGCCATCCTGCATGCCCGCACCGCGTTCGAGGACTGGCCCGAACCGGAGCGGCGGCGCTGCCTGCTGCGGCTGTGGATGAACATGCGCAACGGCCGGCCGCTGGCGCCGGAGTTCGCCGACCGGCTCAACACCGGCCCGCGCGGCGAGGTGGCCGTGCAGCCCGGTGCCTAGCGCGCTGACCCGTCTCGCCCGCCGGATCGATGCCCTGCCGCCCGCGCTGCGCTGGGGCGCGGCCGGGCTGGTTCTGCTCGGCTATGTGCTGTGGTGGATGGCGGGGCCGCAATACAACTGGGATGTACTGCCCTATGTCGGCTGCCTGCTCGCCGCGGACGGCGCCGATCCCTCCGCCATGCATGCGCAGGCCTACGACCTCGTCCGCGCCGCGACGACGCCGGCCCAGTTCCACGACCTGACCGATCCGTCCTGGCCGTACCGCGACACGCTGCATCGCGACCCAGAGGCCTTCCGCCAGCAGCTTCCCTTCTACTGCTCGAAACCGGCCTATATCGCGGCCGCGCAACTGGCCCGGGCACTGGGCGCCGACCCCGTGGCCGCGACCCATCTGGTTTCGGCCGTCGGCGCCGGGCTGGCGATCCTCATCCTCGCCTTCTGGCTGTCCCGCCGCCTGTCCTTCTCCGCCGCCATCGCGGTCGCGGCGGCGGCGGCGCTGTGCGGACTGCACAAGACCGCCGGCTATTCGTCGCCGGACGGGCTCTCGGCCCCCTTCGTGGTCGGCGCCTTCGCCCTGGCGGCGGCGAACCGGCCGGCGGACGCGATGATCGTCCTCGCCGCCTCGATCCCCGTGCGGCCCGACAATGCGGTTCTGTTCGCCCTGCTGACCGGCTATCTGGTGCTGCTGGCACCCGCGGGAACGCGCCTGCCGCCGGGCCGCGCGGTGGCAACGACGCTGGCCGGCGCGGGCGTGTTTCTCGCCATGCGAGCCGTGGTGGAGACCTATCCGCACAGCCTACACCTGTTCCACAGCTTCGTGTCGAGCCTGCCCTATCCGGCCAGCGAACCGGCGCGGATCACCGTGGCCGACTATCTGGCGGCACTGCCGCACCTGACCTGGGAGGCCCTGCGGCATCCGCAGGTGGGCCTCCTGCTCTGCCTGGGCGCTGCCCTGCCGGGTGTCGCAAGGCGGCTCGGCCCGGATGCGATGCTGCATGCCGGGCTCGCGGCCACCGCTGCCGCCTATATGGTCCTACGCTTCGTGCTGTTCCCCGAATACCATGTGCGCTTCTTCGCGGCGCATTTCGCCGTCATCGTCGCGGCCGCGGCGGTCGTGGGCCAGGCCTGGCTGGCACGGAGCGGCGCCGATGCAGGCTGACCGCCTCCGCCGCGCGGTCCGGCTGGCGGTCGCCCTGACGCTGGCAATCTATGCCGCGGCGCTGATCCAGCATCCGAAATACAACTGGGACGTCATCGGCTACACCGCCGCCGCCCTGTCCTGGGCCGGGCTCGAAGGCCCGGCGCTGCATGCGGAAACCTTCGAGCGCGTCCGCGCCTTCGTTCCCGCGCGACCGTTCAAGGAACTGACCGAACCCGACTGGGAATACGGCTATCGAAGGGCCGTGTACGCGGACCCCGAGGCGCTGCGCCAGCAGGTGCCGTGGTACAGCGTGAAGCCGGCCTTCGTCGCCCTGGCCGCGGCCGTGGCGGCGCTGGGTCCGGGATTGCCGGCCGCGGCGCATCTGGTCTCCGCCGCCGGCGGGATCGGGGCGCTGATCGTGCTTGCGCTCTGGGCGCGGCGCCGGCTGAGCGTGGCAGCCGCCACGCTGGTCTGTCTCGCCGCCGTGCTCTCCGGCCTGCACGAGGCGGCGCGGCTGCCGACACCGGACGCCCTGTCGATCCTGTGCATCCTGGCCGGATGCTGGCTGTTCGCCGCGGGGCGCGGACACACCGCCCTGGCCGTGCTGACGGGTGCCATCGCCATCCGGCCGGACAACGTTCTGTTTCTCGGCCTGTTCGCCCTCTATGCGGCGGTCGCCGCACCGGCACCGTTCCGCCTGTCCCGCGTCGCGGCGGCCGCAGCGATCCTCGGCGGCGGCACGCTCTACCTGACGGTCAAGGCGGCGACGGGCTATTACGGGCAGACGACGATCCTGGTCCATGGCTTCATCGGCGCCCTGCCTTATCCCGCGACCACGCCCGTCGCCTTCGGCCTGGACGAGTATCGCGAGGTGATGGCCTATCGGCTGCCCCAGGCGATGCGGTCGGACCTCGACGAGGTGCTGAGAGCCGTCCTCGGCCTCGCCCTGCCGTTGCTGACGCGCCGGCTGGACGCGACGGTCAGGATGCATGCCGGGCTGGCCGCCGTCGCCGCCGCCTATGTCGTGCTGCATTTCCTGCTGCTGCCGGACCTGAGCGTGCGGTTCTTCGCCGGCCAGTATGCGATCATATGGCTCGCCGCCGCCCTCGCCCTGACCGCAGCCATGCCCGAGGGGCGCGTGCGCCGGCTGCTCTCGGCCCAGGATTTCCGCCTCGGTCGTTGACGCGAACCGACCGCGTGCTATCGTTCCACGTCCGCTGCCGATCGTCGAAACGCGCTGCATGGGGCATTGCATCGACGGCGCCTCTGCCGGCATGCCGCCGGACGGTGGGGCGGACCCTGCGCAGGCCGGGACATCCCTGGCGCGCCAGGCAACAGGGGAGACACAACCGCCATGCGATCGATCATCATCGCCATCGTGGCCCTCGTGGTCGGCGTCGTTGCCGGCAAATACGTGCTGGCACCGAAGAAGATGGCTACCGAGCCGGCTCCGATGGCCCAGCCCGCCGCGACGCCGGCCCCGGCTGCCACGCCGGCGCCCGCCGCACAGACGGCAGCAGCCGGCGGACAGACGCTGTCGACGGTGAAAAGCCGCGGCCAACTGATCTGCGGCATCAACACCGGCCTTCCCGGCTTCGCCACGCCCGACGACAAGGGCGCCTGGGCGGGCTTCGACGTCGATTTCTGCCGCGCGATGAGCGCCGCGATCTTCGGCGATGCGGGCAAGGTCAGCTACAAGCCGCTGACCGGCAAGACGCGCTTCCCGGCGCTGCAGTCGGGCGAGATCGACGTCCTGTCGCGCAACACCACCTGGTCGTTCCAGCGCGACGTCAATCTGGGCTTCGAGTTCGCAGGCGTGACCTACTATGACGGCCAGGG
>JBFWNZ010000126.1:0-9970 GCA_050250795.1 Alphaproteobacteria bacterium
ATGCCTTCTAGCGAAATTCGCGCCAGTTGTTGATCAAGGAACGAACCTAATCCACTGACAGGCAATCACTTGATCCCCTATAACACCGTTTGCAATTGTCCATCTGGGTGACATGAACCTCGGCATCTCCGGTAAGCGTGTCCTCGTCACCGGCGCGTCTCAGGGCGTCGGCGAGGCTTGTGCGCGAGCCTTTGCCGCGGAGGGTTGCCGCGTCGCCATCGTGGCGCGGCGGCCCGGCGCGCTCGCGCGCGTGCTGCAGGCGATGGGCGGTGCGGCGAAAGGGCATGCCCAGCATGCGGCCGATTTGATGGCGGCGGGCGCGCCCGATGCGGTCCTCGACGCCCTCGACGCCGCAGGCGACCCGTTCGAGGTCGTCATCCACAATCTCGGCGGCACGCTGGACCTCAAGGATCCGCTGGCACCGGCCGAGGATTGGCAGCGCGTCTGGCGCTACAATGCCGGCATCGCCATCGACCTGAATGCGCGTCTGGTGCCGCCGATGCAGGCAAGGGGCTGGGGCCGCATCGTCCATATCTCGTCGATCTCCGCCGAAGCCCTGAGGGGCGCCGCCGCCTATGGCGCCGCCAAGGCCTATCTCAATGCCTATACGAAAACCCTGGGCCGCGCGCTGGCGCCCGAGGGCATCGTCGTGTCGGCGCTGATGCCGGGCGCGCTCTACGCGCCGGGCGGTCCTTGGGACCGCAACCGGCGCGAGCGGCCGCATGTCGAACCGGATTTCCTGCGCCATCACCAGGCCGTTGGGCGGCTCGGCACGCCGGAAGAGATCGCGCCCTTCGCCCTGTTCATGGCATCGCAGCATGTGACCTTTGCCCAGGGGGCCATTCTGCCGGTCGATGGCGGCACGATGTGATGGGCACCGGCCGCCGCTATCCCCTCGCCTTCCGCGCCGCCATCCTGCGGCGCAGCCATGCACCGCTGTCGGTGGAGACGGTGATTTTCGACGGGCCGCTGCGCGAGGGGCAGGTTCTCGTCCGCGTGCACTGCACCGGCATCTGCGGCAAGCAGATCGAGGAGATCGACGCCGCGATGGGCCCCGATCCCTGGCTGCCGCACATGCTGGGGCATGAGGGCGCCGGGACGGTCGTGGATATCGGTTCCGGCGTGACGCATGTCCAGATCGGGGATTGCGTCGTCATGCACTGGCTGAAGGGGCCGGGGATCGAGGCCGAAACGCCGCTCTATCGCGTGGGCGCGGAACGGATCAATGCCGGCTGGATCACCACCTTCAACGAATATGCCGTGGTTTCGGAGAACCGCCTGACAACCGTTCCCGCCGGCACCGACCCGGCCAGTGCCGCCCTGTTCGGCTGCGCAGCCAGCACGGGAATCGGCGCCGTCGTCAACGATGCAGGCATCCGCCCCGGCCAGTCGCTGGTCGTGGTGGGGTGCGGCGGCGTCGGCCTTGCGGCGGTGCAGGCGGCGGCGGCGGCAGGCGCGACACCGCTGATCGCCGTCGACAGCCATGCCGGGCGCCTGCGCCGCGCAAGCGCGTTCGGCGCGACCCACGCCGCGACGCCGGCAGAGGCGGCAACTGCCGTGCGGAATGCGACCGGCGGCAACGGCGCCGCCGTCGTCCTGGTGACCGCGGGCAGCGGCGTGGCGCTGGAATTGGGAATCGCCTGCGCCGCAGCGCCGGGACGGGTCTACATGGTCGGCGTTCCGCCGGCAGATGCGACCGTCGCGGTGCCCGCCCTCGACATCCATCGCGGCAAGACTCTGACCGGCAGCTATGGCGGCGGCTGCCATCCGGACCGGGACATTCCGCGCTTTCTCGCCATGGCCGCGGACGGCCGCTTCGATGCCGCGGGGCTGATCGGCATGACGGTCCCGCTCGACGACATCAACCGGGGGATCGAGGCGATGCGCGGCCCCCTGATCGGCCGCTGCATCGTCGACATGCGCACCGGCAGCGGCCGATGAGCGAACGCCCCCACGGCAGTTTCGACTACACCGCGCTGATCGGCATTCCCGAGGTGGCCCTGCGGCTGGAGATGCTGCGCGACCGGATGCTGGCGCGGCTGGCACCCGGTCCGGCGGCGCGGATTCTCGAGGTCGGCGCGGGCAGCGGCGATGCGACCCTGATGCTCGCGGCCGCGTTCCGCTCGGTCACGCTGGTCGATGCCGATCCCGGCATCTGCCGTGAGGTCTCCGCCCGCATGCAGGCGGAGACTGTCGGGAATGTCGCCGTCGCCACCGAATGGGTGGAGCGGTTCGCGGACGCATCCGGCTTCGACGGCATCGTGCTTCAGAACATCCTGGAGCATCTGGAAGACCCGGTCGGCGCGCTGCGCCATCTGGCGACGATGCTGCGGCCCGGCGGTGCGATGTTCGTCAACGTGCCGCTGGCGCATTCGCTGCATCGCTGGCTCGGCGTCGAGATGGGCTATATGGCCGACCCGGCCGCGCTGGCGGACTCGGACATCGCCTATGGGCATTACCGAGTCTACACCGCCTCGCTGCTCCGCGAGCACATTGAGGCCGCGGGACTGATCGTCGAACTGGAGAGGCCCTACTATCTCAAGCCCCTGACCACGGGCCAGTTGACGCCCCTGCCCCTGGAGTTGCACCGGGCGCTGTTCCGCCTGGGCGAACGCTTCCCGGACTTCGCGTCCTACATCTACGCCGAAGCCGCCCCGGCGGGCTGACCCAGCGCCATAGCCACCCGCTCCGCCATCGCATCCGGCTGTAGGCCGTAGAGCGCCAGCAGCGAATCCTGGCTGCCATATTGCGCGGCGAAACGGTCGGGAATGCCGAGGCGCAGCACATTCTGCATCCGCCCGGCATCGGCAAGGCATTCCAGAACCGCACTGCCGAGGCCGCCGGCCAGCACATGCTCCTCCACCGTCACCAGCAGGTCGGTGCCCGCCGCGAATCCGAGCAGCCCTTCGGCGTCGAGCGGCTTCACTGTCGGCATGTGCAGCACGCCCGCGGCCATGCCGCGCTCGGCCAGCAGGTCGCAGGCGGCCAGCGCCCGGCCGGTCATCACCCCGGTGCTGACGAACCCCACGCGCCCCGGTGCGCGGAGCGGATAGGCGCGGCCGATGGCGAAATCCTCGATCCCTCCGGTCACGACCGGATCGCCGCCCTTGCCCAGCCGGATATAGGCCGGGCCAGGCAGGTTGCGGGCGGCGCGCATCATGCGGCGCATCTCGTCGGCGTCGGCGACGGCAAGCACTGTCATGTTGGGCAGAGCCCGCATGATCGCGATGTCCTCGATGGCAAGATGCGTCGGCCCGAGCGGCGCATAGACGAGGCCGCCGCCATTGCCGATCAGACGCACCGGCAGGTCGTGCAGGCAGAGGTCGAGCGCCACTTGCTCGTAGCAGCGCCGCGTAATGAAGGTGGCGATGGTGTTCACATAGGGGATGAAGCCGTCCATCGCGAGCCCGGCCGCCAGACCGATCACCGCCGCCTCGCTGACCCCCTCCATGAAGAAGCGCTCCGGCATCTCGGCGCGCATCTCCGCCAGCGTATCGGGGCCGAGATCGGAGCCGACGAAGACGATGCGGTCGTCCTCGCGCGCCAGCGCATGCACCATGTCGAGCGCGGCCTTACGCATCCGCCGTCCCCCGTCCCGCATCGGCCAGGGCCGCGCGCAGGCGCGCCGCCTCGTCGGGCGGCAGCTTCGATTTGTGATGCCAGGTCGGGTCGTTCTCGGCAAAGCCGATGCCGCGGCCCTTCACCGTATGGCAGATCACGGCGCTCGGCCGTCCGGGCTCGAAGGGCAGCGCGCGGAAGGCGGCCTCCAGCGCACCCACATCATGCCCATCGACCTCGCGCGCGGCGAAGCCGAAGGCCCGCCATTTCTCCGCCAGCGGCTCCAGCGGCAGGATGTCGGCCACGAATCCTGCGGACTGGATCTTGTTGTAGTCGACGATGACAGTCAGGTTGTCGAGCCGGTGCTTGGCCGCGATCATCGCCGCTTCCCAGACCGAGCCCTCGTTGATCTCGCCATCGCCGCAGACGACGAACACGCGCGCATCCCGCCCCCGCATCCGCTGCGCCAGTGCCATGCCAAGACCGACCGGCAGACCGTGTCCCAGTGCGCCGGTCGAGGCCTCCACACCCGGCACCTTGCCGCGCTCGGGATGGCCGCCGAGCCGGCTGCCGGCGCGGCAGAAGCCCGCAAGTTCGGCACGGTCGATGAAGCCCTTGTCCGCCAGCAGGGCGTAGAGCGCGATGCAGCCATGCCCCTTGCTGAGGATCAGTCGGTCGCGCTCCGGCCAGTCCGGTTCCAACGGCCGCACGCGCAGGATGTCGTCGTAAAGCACCCGCAATATCTCGATCAGCGACAGGGTCGAGCCCACATGGCCGCGCCCGCCCCCCTCCAGCGCCTCCAGCACAAGTTCGCGCAGATGGATCGAACGTGGGTCCAGCAGCCTGGGTGCGGGGGCGCTCATGCAGCCATCCTCATCAGCATCGCTTCCGCCTTTGCCAGTTGCGCGGCCTTCACTTCGGCATGCTCGCCGTCCATCCCAGCCGCGCGCCGGTCGGCCCAGCGTTCCGGCAGGAACTCGTTGAGCAGGATCAATGCCCATCGCAGCGCATAGGCCGGCAGCAGCGTGTCGAGCCGATCCGTGAAATCCGGATCGGCACCATAGAGCCGCTCCGCACCCATCCGAAACCGTTCTGCAAGTGTGTCGTCCAATGCCATGCCCGGATGCAGCATGACATCCGCCGTCAGCTTCGCCGGATCGTCCCAGCCGAAATACTCGAAATCGAGGAAAACCAACCGCCCGTCCGTAAGCCGCAAGGCATTGTGCAGGCCGAAATCCGACGGGCTGAGGCTACGTTGGGCCGGTGCCGTCGCGATATCCGCGATCCGCGGCGGCAGCGAGGCTCGCCACGGCTCCAAGCGGTCGGGGACGAACGCGCGCAAGGACGGCTCTCTTGCGGCCGCATCGCGAATCCGTCCAAGCCGCGCGTCGACCTGGCGCAGCAGTTCGGCCCCGGTCCAGCACGCTTCCCGCGCGGGCCGCAGGCCGACTCCCGCCTGCCGGCAGGCATGCAGCCGCGCGAGGAAATCGAGGCAAGCATCGATCCCTGCGGCATCGGCAGGCATGGGAGATACTCCCTCCACCCAGCGCAGCAGCAATGCCGTGACGTCCGGATCGGCCGCCACGATTTCCGGAACCGCCCCGAAGCCTTGCGCCCGCATGAAACGAAGCGCATCGCCCTCCGCACCGAGCCGGTCCGCCGCATCCGCCGCCCCATAGCGCTTCAGCGCATACGCATGACCGTCCGGCCCAACGATCCGCCAGACGGATGCGTTTCGGCCGCGTGCCCTCACGGGTTCCGCAGCCGTCACGGGCCCGCCGATCAACGCGGTCGCGCATGCCTGCGCATCAAAGCAGCGCATCGGCCAAGGCCTCCCAGCTGCGATAAGCCGTATAGGGGCCCGGCGGCGCGGGCGTTTCTCCCGGATCGTAGAGATGACGGCGCACCTGGACCGGAAAGGAGGGCTCCGCGAACACTTCGACCAGGTCGTCCACGAAATCGGTGCAGCCGATGGCCGCGATCCGACCGATCTTGTCCTGCCGCGTCGGCTCGAAGAACACGCGTTCCGGATCGAGACCGAAGCCGTCCTCGGCGAAGAAACCCTGGCGGCGCATCCAGTCCAGCGCTGCCCCGCGCAGGTCGACACCGCCGGGGTCCAGGGCCGCATGCCGGGTCTTGTGGCTGACGATGGCGACCGGAATGCCGGCGTTCTTGCATGCACGCAGGAAGACACCGGCACCGGGCATCAGCCGCGCCTCGGCCATCCGGCGGCCATAGACCGCAGCCTGCACGGCCTGCCAGCGCCGCTCCCCATCCGGCAGCGCCCGCAATCGGTCGCGCAATGCCCGCTTTCCGCCCTCCGCACCGGCGAGCCCCTGCGCCGCGGCCTCTTCGGCGAAGAGATGGTCGTAACCGACCAATGTGTTGTCGAAATCGAGGCCGATCCGCATGCGCGATCCTATTTCACGCAGAGCGCCATCAGGTAGTGCGCCATCTTGTCGAAGCCGGTGTGCACCACCTCGTCATTCATCGAGAACAGAAAGACATTGGCGAAACGGCGCTGCAACGCCGCCACGAAGCGATCCGGAGCGAACAGGTTGATATGGCCGAGACGGCTGCGCTCGGACGCATAGGCCGATGCGTTGAGGCTCGGCGTACCGATCACCGCGACCCCGCCGGGGCATAACGCGTCGGCACAGTTGTCGATGAAACGATCCTCCTCGACGCCGTTGGGCACATGTTCGATGACGTCCAGGCAGACCAGCCCGTCATAACGTTCCCGGTCGGCACCGTCCGATCCAAAGTCCCGGCATTCATAGACAAGACGCCCGCGCTTGGCGGGGTTGGCAGCCTCGAACGCCGGCACGAAGGACCGCGATGCGCGCTCGGTCTGGTCGCGGTCGAAATCCACGCCATGCACCTCTGCCTGCGTCTCCGCGACCAGCAGCAGCGCGCCGACCCCCTCGCCGCTTCCCACCTCGATGATCCGGCGCTTGTGGCGCAGCATCTTCGCCGCGAACTTGTAGCGGGCGAGAATGAAGGCGAGGCATTTCGGATCGCGCAGCAGAAGCTCTGTGTAGATCGGTCCCAAGGTCACCTGTTCGGCGATATTGAGGGCCGTGACTTTGTCCCATTGAGCCTTGGCATCCGACATGGCAGGCTTCTTCCCTCCGTCGCGGGGCGGCCGATCCGGTCCGTGGCACCGACGCCGGACCCCCTTTTCGATGATGCAATCGACGGACCAGACGCTGACGGCCTTTTACGACCTTCAGGTCGCACCGGTCACGTTCGACTTCGTCGTCTTCCTGACCCTGGCCGAGATGGCGCGGCGGCGCAGCGGTGCCCAGGGGCTCCATGTGGTCATCCTTCCCGGCCCCGCAGAGGGCTTTCGCGCCGACGACGTCTCTTACGACGCCGACAACAAGTCATGGCGTCTGCACAATATCATGCTGCCGGCGCTCGGCCTGATGGAGACGCCGCCGGCAGTCACGCTCTGCCGGCGGCGCGATGAGGCCGCTGCGCTCGAAAGCGGATTGAGCGGACCGGTCTTTCCTGAGGGCTACCGCGTCGCTGCTCCGCGCGGCGAATTCCTCTGGAGCGGCATCGCCGCCGCGCATGCCCGCGGCGAATCGATCCCACGCCTGCGCGCGACGGCTCAGGCACGCGCCTATATGCGGGAATGGCTTGCACCGCAGGTTCAGGGCCGAAAGACCGTCACGATCACATTGCGCGAAAGCAGCCATGCGCCCGCGCGCAACAGCGACCTCTCGGCCTGGGCGGAGTTTGCGCACAGCCTCGATTCCGCGCGTTTCATTCCCGTCGTCATACGCGATACCGAAGCCGCCTTCGGCCCGATCCCGAATGCGCTTACCGGCTTTCCCCTATGTGCAGAGGCCGCCATCCATCTCGACCTGCGGCTGGCCCTGTACGAACAGGCCCATATCAACCTCATGGTCGTGAACGGCCCCGGTATTCTGTGCTGGCTGAGCGCGGAAGCCCGCTTCCTCATGTTCAAATGCGCCAATGCGGCCTGGGCGAACACGCGCGACATCTATTGGAACACGGTCGGCATCGCACGAGGCGGCCAAATCCACGGCACCGGCAGCTTTCAGCGTCTTGTGTGGGACGGCGACGAACCGGCGACGATTCGCACGGCATTCGAAACGCTTGACGCCGATATCGGCAGCGCCGCCGAGGGAACGCCGGCAGCGTCGTCCTCGCCGCCGGTGGAACCGCCTTTCGACATCGCGCTCCGCCTCTACCATGCCGGACGTCTGGAAGATGCCCTGTCGATCGTGCAGGACCTGCTGTCGAAAGAACCGCAGCACGCCGATGGCTGGCACCTGCTCGGAATCATCGCCGGACAATCGGATCGGCTCGATCTGGCGGAAAAGGCGCTGCTCCGCTCGCTGCAACTGAACCCGCGCCAGGGCAATGTACAGATCAGCCTAGGCACGGTGTTGCGCCGCCAGGGACGCGGGGCCGACGCCCTATCGGCCTACTGGAAAGGCGTGACGCTGGCGCCGGACCATGCCGGCGGACATGCAGACCTCGCTGAGGCGCTTGTCGCGAACGGCGAAGCTGAAGAAGCCGCGGATATCATGCGACAGGCACTGGCCCTGGCTCCGGAATCCATCGACCTCCACGACCGCGCGGCCCGGCTGTTCGACAGCATCGGCCATGCGGATGCGGCCTTGACGGCCTTTCGCGATGCCGCGTCGCTTCGCGACGCCCGTACCGAACGTATTCGCGCGCAAGTCGCCGACCGTCCGGAAATCTCGCCATTGATCGTCAAGAGCGGCTGAGCCCATCCGAACTCTGGACAGCCGTCCTGCGACGTGCTGCGATGACGCCAGAGGAAACGTCCGATGCGAAGCGCGCGCCGTAAGACGCCGTGCCCATCGGCAGCGATGGGAGAGAAATCATGAACGCAATTCTGAAACCGAATCGCCCGTCGATGACCGCCAAGGCCATCGTCGATGACCAGATTGCCATCACCGACACCCTGCGTCCCACGCCGTTCAACCTGCGGGCGCAGCTTCTTGAGCAGGGCCGAACCGAGACTGTCCTGGCGGCGACCGAAGATCTGTCGGCGCGGCTTAAGGTCTACGCCTCGGGCGGCGAGAACGAACTCCACTCCCATCCGACCGAGGATCATGTCTTCGTGCTGCTGCAGGGCAGCGCGCGCTTCTACGGCCCCGACGGCGAGACGCTGGATCTGTCGGCCATGGAAGGGCTGATGATGCCTCGCGGAATGTTCTATCGCTTCCACGCCACCAGCAAAGAGAACCTGGTGATGCTGCGTGTCGGCACGCCGAACTTCCAGAAGCAGGCGAAGGACGACCGGCTCGGCATGGACGGCAAGCCGCTGATCGGCGATTCCAAGGAAAACCGCACGCAGGACGTAGTCTTCCGCGACGGCGCGTTCTTCGGTAGCTGACGGCGAATGGCGACCCCGGCAGGGTTCGAACCTGCGACCTAGTGCTTAGAAGGCACTTGCTCTATCCAGCTGAGCTACGGGGCCGCAGCGGCCTGTTGGGCCTGCCGGGAATCGCTAATGCGTCCAGGGCTTACGGCGCTCGAAGGCGAAATTGCTGGCGTAGGTCTTGATCTTGCGGCTGCGGTCGTGATGCGGCTTCACCGTGTAGGTGTAGCCCATCTTGCGAGCGTAGGCGACGGCCTCCTCCTGCGTGGCAAAGCGCAGGCGCACCTGCCGCTGGGTGTCGGCCGAACCGTTCCATCCGATCACCGGATCCGGTGCGGAACGATCCTGCAGCTCATAATCCAGCACCCAATCCTTGGTCTTCGCGCGGCCCGACTGCATCGCGGTCTTCGCCGGCTGGTAGATCCGTACATGCATGCTCGATCGCCCCTGTTTGCCGCTCCGACCGATTTACGCCGCCGATGGCGGCGGGTCAACGCGCATTGCGGCCTTCTCGCCCTTCGCCATAGGATGCCGCGTCCGCATCCGCCAGTTCACGCATCGCCGTGCCATCCAGCCGACTGACCGTTCCACGCGCCATCGCCGCCGCCGCGGTCCTCGCCGCTGCGGCATGCCTCACGCTGCCCGGGCCGGACGGATTCGACCGCACGGCCTGGCAGGGATTAGGGCTGGCAATCCTGGCCGCCGGCCTTTGGGCGACCGCCGCCCTGCCCGCGCATGTGACGACGCTGTGCTTCTTCCTGCTTGCCGTCGTCTTCCGCGTCGCGCCGTCCGATGTGGTTTTCGCCGGCTTCCACTCCGGTGCCGTATGGATGATCTTCGCCGGCATGATCATCGCCGCCGCGGTCCAGCGGACGGGACTCAGCGCATGGATGGCCGATCTGGTCGTCGGCCGGCTCGGCGGTTTCTATGCTGGTGCTATCGTCGGCACCGCTGCGGTCACGCTCGCTCTTGCCTTCGTCGTTCCGTCCGCCATGGCGCGGACGTTCCTGCTGATTCCGCCCCTGC
>JBFWNZ010000127.1:0-9964 GCA_050250795.1 Alphaproteobacteria bacterium
CAGGGTGGCGAGGCGTCGAGCATCGCCTGCGACGTGGTTCTCGTCGCCATCGGCCGCCGTCCCTATACCGAGGGGCTGGGATTGGCGGAGGCAGGCGTCGAAACCGACAAGCGCGGCGTCGTCCGGATCGACAGTCATTTCCGCACCGCCGCGGAGGGCATCTATGCCATCGGCGACTGCGTGCCGGGTCCGATGCTGGCCCATAAGGCCGAGGATGAGGGCATCGCCTGTGCCGAGATCATCGCGGGGCAGGCCGGGCATGTGAATTACGACGCCATTCCTGGCATTGTCTATACCGCGCCGGAGGTCGCCTCGGTCGGCAAGACCGAAGAGCAGCTCAAGGAGGCGGGCATCGACTATAAGGCCGGCAAGTTCCCCTTCTCGGCCAACAGCCGGGCCCGCGCCAACGGGACGACGGACGGTTTCGTGAAGATTCTGGCCGATGCGCGGACCGACCGGCTGCTGGGCGCCCATATCATCGGCCCGGATGCCGGTACGCTGATCCATGAAATCGTGACGGTCATCGAATTCGGCGGGTCGGCAGAGGATGTGGCGCGGATCTGCCACGGGCATCCGACGCTTTCGGAAGCGGTGTGGGAAGCGGCGCTGGCGGTCGATGGACGAGCGATCCACGTCTGAGCGGGCGTCTCTTCCAGCGACACGGAATCACCGGGGCGGCCTGCCCAAGGTGCGCCGTCCCCGTTGGAAGCGGCTGCTGATCCTGATCTCCGGCTGGGCTTTCATTGTCCTCGGCGTGCTGGGCATTTTCCTGCCGTTTCTTCAGGGGTTCCTGTTCCTGGCCATCGGCTTCTACCTGCTGTCGCTTGAATCGGTCTGGGCGCAGCGGCTCTTGGATCGGATGCGTGCGCGCTGGCCGAAGCTGGCCAGGGCGATGGACGATGCGCGCGATCGCATCGCGCGGTTCACGCGTCGCGGGCGGCGGTAGGCCGGCGTGTCGTCGCTCGCGCTGTCGGTTGCCATGTGCACGGTGCTGGGCGTCAGCATGCTGCCCAGCGCGACCTTTCCCGCCTTGCTGCCGCATTTCCTGAGCCTGTGGTCGCTGTCCAGCACCGAGGCCGGCTGGATCAGCGGGATCTACTACGCCGGCTATGTGGTGGTCGTGCCGGTGCTGACCAGCATGACGGACCGGATGGATGCGCGCCGCGTGCTATTGGCGGCATTGCTGCTGACGACGCTGGCCAGCCTTAGCTTTGCGCTGTTCGCCGACGGCCTGTGGTCGGCGACCCTGTGGCGCACATTGCAGGGGATCGGCCTTGCCGGCACCTATATGCCGGGGTTGAAGGCGCTGACCGACCGGATTCCCGACCGGCTGCACAGCCGGGCCATCGCCTTCTACACCTCGTCGTTCGGCGTGGGGACCAGCGTTTCCTATCTGATCGCCGGCGAAGTGGCGGCGATGATCGACTGGCGCTGGGCCTTCGCGCTGTCGGGGCTGGGCGGTGCGCTGGCGCTGGGTCTCGCGGCCTGGGTGCTGGCGCCGACGCCGGCGCAGCAGGAGGTGCCGACGACCCGGCTGCTCGATTTCCGGCCGGTCCTGGCGAATCGCCGGGCGATGGCCTTCACCCTCGCCTACATGCTGCACAATGCGGAACTGTTTGCGCTGCGAGCCTGGGTCGTCGCCTATCTGGTCTATTGCCAGGGCCGCGCGGCCGGCGACGACCTGGGCACCGGTATCCGGGCGACGGTGATCGCCATGGTCGTCAACCTGCTGGGAATGCCGGCCAGCGTGTCGACGAATGAAGCGGCACGCCGGTTCGGCAGGCCGCGGACCTTGCTTGTGGCGATGGGGGCATCGGCCGCGGTCGCAGTCGTCCTCGGCCAGGCGGCGACTCTCCCCTACTGGTGGGTGCTGGCCGCGGTCGTCGTGTATGGATGGATGGTGTCCGCCGATTCGGCGACCCTGACCGCGGGAACGGTCGAGAACGCCGACCCGCGCTATCGCGGTGCCACGATGGCGGTGCATTCGACCATCGGCTTTCTGGGCGCCGTTCTGGGGCCGATTCTGTTCGGATTCGTGCTCGATACGGCAGGTGGCGTGGGGGTCGCCGGCGCCTGGGGCTGGGCCTTTGCGGTCATGGCGGCCCTGATCGCCCTGGGTCCGGTCTGCGTCTATGGACTGCACGGGCCGGACAGCGGCCGTCGCTGAAAAAAGAACCGGCCGGCGAAGGGCCGGCCGGAAAGGAAGCTCACAGGGCTGCGTGAAGGAGCGCACAGGGGGTGGGGACCCCTCGCTCCGAATGTGAGCGAAACGAATATTGCATTTCGGGATCGCAGCGGCAGTGACGCAGGTCACACCGTTGCCGTCAGGCGCGCGGATGGGCCTTTCGATAGGTTGCCATCAGAGCCTCGGCATCGACTTCGGTGTAGCGCTGTGTGGTCGAGAGCGAGGCGTGCCCCAGCAGTTCCTGGATCGCGCGCAGATCGCCGCCAGCCCCCAGCAGATGGGTCGCGAAGCTGTGCCGCAGGGCGTGCGGCGTGGCGGTATCCGGCAGTCCCAGCCAGCCGCGCAGCCGCTGCATCTGCATCTGCACGATACGGGGCGAGAGCGGCCCCCCCCTGGCGCCGCGAAACAGGGGCCGGTCCGGCTCCAGCGGATAGGGGCAGGCGGCGATATAGGCGGCCAGCGCATCGCGCACAGCGGGAAGCACTGGCACCATCCGCTGCTTCCGCCCCTTGCCGGTAATGGTCAGGCTGTCGGCGGCAAGAGGCGCCTCGGCGCGGGTCAGCGACAGCGCCTCCGAAATGCGGAGGCCGCAGCCATAGAGCAGGGTCGCGACGGCGGCGTCGCGCAGGCCCTGCCAGGGATCGGACGCCAGATCGCCGATGGCGGCGACGGCTTCCGCGGCCTCGGCGACACCCAGCGGCTTCGGGACGGCATGCGGAAGCTTCGGCGTTCGGACGAGGCCGATCGCCGGATTGTCGCCGCGTCCCGTACGTCGCATCCAGCGAAAGAAGCTGCGCACGACGGACAGCGCGCGGGCGGTGGAGGTGCGGGCCAGCCCCGCATTCGCCCGCCGGGCGAGCCATGCGCGGAAATCGGCGGCGCGCAGGGCCAGCAGGTCGGCAGGAGCAGGCGGCGCGCCCAGATGGCCGGCCAGGAAGTCGAGGAAGGCAATCAGGTCGCGGTCATAGGCGGACAGGGTATGGCCGGACGCACGGCGTTCGCTTTCCAGCCATTGGCGCCAGGCGCGGACGAATTCCGCCATGCGGCTGTCGGCAAGGCCGGGAACCGGCGCGAGGGAGGAGTCCGGTGCCGCGTCGCGGCTCATTCCCCGCCCTTACCGCGGGAGATGCAGCCAGCCGCGGATGACATGCTCCAGCACCTGGGTGAGGAAGGTCATCAGTTCGGTCGCCTGGCCGTCGGCGAAATGCCCGATGCGGCGCGTGCCGAAGGCGATCAGCGCCGGCGGCGTGACCGACGAAATGTCGAGCCGTGCCAGCGCCTCGGAGCGGACGAGCGCCGCGCCGCCGCCATAGATGTCCGGGTCCGCCGCGACATGGGCGTTCAGCGCGATGCTGCGTCCGTCGAGCGCCGCGTCGACCTTGCCCGGCGGCAGGAGCTGGAGGCCGCGCGTCTTGATGGGCAGGTCCGCAGGATCCTCGGCCTCGATGCACAGGGTGACGATGTCGAGGTCAAGCAGCACCGCGAAATCGGTGGTGACGACCTGGATCATCTCTTCGAACGAATTGGTGCCCACGACCGACAGCACGCATTCGTGGATGCGCGCCTGCGTCGACAGATTCTCGCGGCTGGCACCGATCAGGTCGCGGTGCCGGTCCTTGAGCTGCGTGATCTCGCGGCGGGTCCGCTCGATCATCGCCTGCTGCAGATCGACCACGCCGGTGCCGAGATCGCGCGACGGCGCCTGAGCCTGAGCGAGAAGATCGAGGTTCTGCTGCAGGAACTCCGGATGCGCCCGCAGATAGTGCCGGACCTGATCGGCCGTCGGTTCCGAGTCGCGCTTCGGGTCGGTCGATTCCCGCGTCATCCGTCCGAACCCTATTTCTTGAGGATCGACTGGCCGGTCTTCTGCCAGTCGGCAAGGAATGCGGCCAGCCCCTTGTCGGTCAGGGGGTGATACAGCATCTGGTCGAGTACCTTGGCCGGAACCGTCACGACGTCGGCGCCCAGCTTCGCGGCTGCGACGACATGCATCGGATGACGGATCGAGGCGACCAGAACTTCGGTGTCGAAGTCATAGTTGCTGTAAATCTGGACGATGTCGGCGATCAGGTCCATGCCGTCCAGGGCGATGTCGTCCAGCCGGCCGACGAAGGGCGAGATGAAGCTGGCGCCGGCCTTGGCTGCGAGAATCGCCTGATTTGCCGAGAAGCAGAGCGTGACATTCACCATCGTGCCGCCATCGCGGAGCGCGCGGCAGGTCTTGAGGCCGTCGCGCGTGAGCGGAACCTTCACGGTCACATTGGGCGCGATCTTGGCCAATGCGCGGCCTTCGGCCAGCATGGTCTCGTAATCGGTGGCGGCGACCTCGGCGCTGACCGGTCCGGGAACCAGGGCGCAGATCTCGCGGACCACCTCGATGAAATCGCGGCCGGTCTTGGCAACCAGCGACGGATTGGTGGTAACGCCGTCTACGAAGCCGGCTTCGGCCAAATCCCGGATTTCATTGATGTCGGCCGTATCGACGAAGAACTTCATGCGCCTGTCTCGTCCATCTCGCTTCCAGTGTCGAAGCTCGTTTAGAGTCTAGCCGATGCAGGGTCCGCAGACCACATCGCCCTCCTTATTCGACGCTCCCGACCGGCGGGTCAAGGTGCTGCTGCCCCTGCCGCTGGCGGGCTCCTACGACTATCGCGTTCCCGAAGGTCTCGAACTGCGCGACGGAGACTACGTTTCCGTGCCTCTCGGCCAGCGGCGGATGATCGGCGTGGTCTGGGGCACGGGCGATTCCGAAGGCGTCCCGGCGGCCCGCCTGAAGGACATCGAGGCCGTTCTGCCGGCGCCGCCGCTGTCCGAGTCGATGCGCCGCTTCGTCGATTGGGTGGCGGGCTACACGCTGTCGCCGCCGGGCGCCGTCCTGCGGATGGTGCTGCGGTCGCCCGAGGCGTTGCAGCCGGCGGCGTCGAAAATGGCGTGGGCGCTGGCAGCGACGAGACCCGAATTGCGGCTGACCCCGTCGCGCCGGCGGGTTCTGGCGCTGCTGGAAGACGGTCCGCCCCGCATAACCGCCGATCTGGCGCATGAAGCGGGAGTCGGGCCGTCCGTGGTCAAGGCGCTGGCGACGGCCGGCGCATTGGTTCCCGTGCCGGTGAATGTCGATGCGTTGTCGGAGCAGCCGGATGCTGCACGGGCCGGGGCGGCGTTGTCGCCGGTCCAGGCCGCGGTGGCGGACCGGCTGCGAGACCGGGTCGGGGAGCATGCCTTCTCGGTCTCGCTGCTCGACGGCGTGACCGGTTCGGGCAAGACCGAAGTCTATTTCGAGGCGGTCGCCGCGGCGTTGCAGGCGGGGCGGCAGGTCCTGGTCCTGCTGCCGGAGATCGCCTTGAGCGCGGAATGGCTGCGCCGTTTCGCGGACCGGTTCGGCGCGCCGCCGGTCGAATGGCATTCGGATGTGCCGCAGGCGCGCCGGCGGACGGCATGGCGGGCCGTGGCCGAAGGGCGGGCGCGGGTTGTGGTCGGCGCACGCTCGGCATTGTTCCTGCCCTTTCCGCATCTGGGGCTGATCGTGGTCGATGAGGAGCACGACGCCTCGTACAAGCAGGATGACGGCGTCATCTATCATGCGCGCGACATGGCGGTGGTGCGCGGGCATATCGAGGGGGTGCCGGTCGTTCTGGCCTCTGCGACGCCGTCGCTGGAGACCGTCGCCAACGTCGAGGCCGGCCGCTATGAGCGGCTGGAACTGCCGGCCCGGCATGGCGGGGCGGAACTGCCCGCGGTCGGGTTGATCGATTTGCGGCGCGATCCGCCGCCGCGCGGCAACTGGCTTGCGCCGCCCCTGGTCGCGGCGATTACCGAGACGCTGGCGGCCGGCGAACAGGTGCTCCTTTTCCTCAATCGCCGCGGCTATGCACCGCTGACCCTGTGCCGCACCTGCGGGCACCGCCTCGAATGTCCGCACTGCACCGCCTGGCTGGTCGAGCACCGGCTGGCGGGGCGTCTCATATGCCATCACTGCGGATTCCAGTCGCGGCTGCCCCGGCATTGCCCGGCCTGTTCGGCGGAAGATTCCTTCGCAGCCTGCGGTCCAGGGGTCGAGCGCCTTGCGGAGGAGGTTGCCATCTTGTTTCCGGAGGCCCGCCGCGCCGTCTTCGCCAGCGACACGGTGTCGGGGCCGGCGAGCGCGGCGGAATTCGTGCGGGCGATGCAGGCGCATGAAATCGATATCCTGGTCGGGACCCAGATCGTGGCGAAAGGGCATAATTTCCCGATGCTGACCCTGGTCGGCGTGGTCGATGCCGATCTGGGGCTGGGCGGCGGCGATCTGCGTGCGGCCGAACGCACATATCAGCTGCTGCATCAGGTGGCTGGCCGTGCCGGCCGTGCGGAAAGGCCCGGGCGCGTCCTGCTGCAAACACTCGATCCGCAGCATCCGGTGATGCAGGCCCTGGCGGCCGGCGACCGCGACCGGTTCGTTGCGGCGGAGGCGGAGGAGCGCCGGCGGGGCGGCTGGCCGCCTTATGGCCGTCTTGCCGCGGTCATCGTGTCCGGGCCGCAGGAGGAGCTGGTGGATCGGACGGCCGCGGCGCTGGGCCGAACTGCGCCCAGGCTGCAGGGCGTGGAGGTTCTGGGACCCGCGCCGGCGCCGATCTCGATGCTGCGGGGCCAGCACCGGCGCCGGCTTCTGTTGCGGGCCGGCCGCGATGTCCGGGTCCAGCCGCTGCTGCAAGGCTGGCTTGCGCAGGCGTCGATTCCGGCGAGCGTACGGGTGCGCGCGGACGTCGATCCGTACAGCTTTCTTTGAGGCAGGCAAATCCGGCCTTTCGGGCCATTTGTCGCGCCTTGCGCGCGGATGAGCAACCCGGGTTGCCACCCACAATCCCTTATGCTAATGACCGCTCGCTTTCACGGTGCCGCAGGGGGCGCCGTTATCTTGAAGAAGCCCGGAAAGCCGGCATTTTGCCGGTCTTTTCCGATGTAAATTCGGGGGATCGATCGGTGGCATCCACCGCAGGCGGATCGGGTCTGGCGTCGCGCTATGCGCTGGCGTTGTTCGCGCTGGCCGACGAACAGAAGAAGCTCGACGCGGTCGCCGAGGATCTCAAGGGGCTGGATGCGATGCTTGCGGGCAGCGATGCCCTGGCGAGGCTGGTCCGCAGCCCTGTGTTGAGCCGCGCCGATCAGGCGAAGGCGATGGCGGCGCTGCTGGACAGTGCAGGCGCCGATGCTTTGACGCGCAATTTCGTCGGCGTGATCGCGACAAATCGTCGCCTCGCCGCGTTGCGCCAGATGATCCGGGCCTTCCTCGACGAGCTGGCGCGCCGGCGCGGCGAGGTATCGGCGGATGTGACCTCGGCCAAGCCGCTGACGGACGGTCAGCAGCGGGCGGTCGAGGAGGCTTTGAACAAGGTGGTGGGCCGCAAGGTGCAGTTGTCGCTTGCGGTCGATCCGTCGCTGATCGGCGGGATGGTTGTGAAGGTCGGCAGCCGTATGGTCGACTCTTCCGTGAAAACCCAGCTGCAGCGTTTGAAACTCGCGATGAAAGGGGCAGCTTGATGGAAATTCGGGCGGCTGAAATCTCTGCGATCCTGAAGGAGCAGATCGCGAACTTCGGGGCCGAGGCGGATGTCGCCGAGGTGGGACAGGTGATCTCGGTCGGCGACGGTGTGGCCCGTGTCTATGGGCTCGACAACGTCCAGGCCGGCGAGATGGTCGAGTTCCCCGGCGGAATTCGCGGCATGGCGCTGAACCTCGAGGTCGACAATGTCGGCGTCGTGATCTTCGGCCAGGACCGCGACATCAAGGAAGGCGACACCGTCAAGCGGACGGGTACCATCGTCGACGTTCCGGTCGGCAAGGGCCTGCTGGGCCGCGTGGTCGATGCGCTGGGCAATCCGATCGACGGCAAGGGTCCGATCGACAGCACCGAACGGCGTCTGGTCGAGGTGAAAGCCCCGGGTATCATCCCGCGCAAGTCGGTGCATGAGCCGGTTCAGACGGGTCTGAAGGCGCTGGACGCGCTGGTTCCGGTGGGCCGCGGCCAGCGCGAGCTGATCATCGGCGACCGGCAGACCGGCAAGACGGCCGTGGCCATCGACGCGATCATCAATCAGAAGTTCGTGAACGCCGGCGGCGACGAGAAGCGCAAGCTCTACTGCGTCTATGTCGTGATCGGCCAGAAGCGGTCGACCGTCGCCCAGGTGGTCAAGACCCTCGAAGATTACGGCGCGATGGAGTATTCCATCGTCGTCGCGGCGACAGCCTCCGATCCGGCGCCGATGCAGTTCCTGGCGCCTTACGCCGGCTGTGCGATGGGCGAGTATTTCCGCGACAACGGGATGCACGCGCTGATCATCTACGACGATCTGTCGAAGCAGGCGACCGCCTATCGCCAGATGTCGCTGCTGCTGCGCCGTCCGCCGGGCCGCGAAGCCTATCCGGGCGACGTGTTCTACCTGCATTCACGCCTGCTGGAGCGGGCCGCGAAGCTGAACGACGAACTGGGCGCGGGTTCGCTGACGGCGCTGCCGATCATCGAGACCCAGGCGAACGACGTGTCGGCCTATATCCCGACCAACGTGATCTCGATCACCGACGGCCAGATCTTCCTGGAAACGAACCTGTTCTATAAGGGCATCCGCCCTGCCATCAACGTCGGCCTGTCGGTCAGCCGCGTCGGTTCGGCCGCGCAGATCAAGGCGATGAAGCAGGTGGCCGGCCGCATCAAGCTCGAACTGGCGCAGTACCGCGAGATGGAGGCGTTCTCACAGTTCGCCTCGGATCTCGACGCTGCAACCCAGCGCCTGCTTGCCCGCGGTTCGCGACTGACGGAGCTGCTGAAGCAGGACCAGTACAGCCCGCTGACGGTCGAGAAGCAGGTGGTTTCGATCTACGCCGGCGTGCGCGGCTATCTCGACAAAATTCAGCTTCGGGATGTCGGCCGCTTCGAGAAAGGTCTGCTCGAGTATATCGAGGCCAAGCATCCCGACGTGCTGAAGGCGATCCGCGACGAGCGCGAGATCACCGACGCGACGGAAGCGAAGCTGCGCGAGATCCTCGACACCTACAGCCGCACCTTCGCCTGATCGGTACGGGCGAAGCGAGGAACGGGAACGACGCATGGCCAGCCTGAAGGACCTGCGCAGCCGGATCACGAGCGTCAAATCGACGCAACGGATCACGTCGGCGATGAAGATGGTGGCGGCCGCAAAGCTGCGGCGCGCCCAGGAAATGGCTGTGGCCGCGCGGCCCTATGCCCAGCGGATGGAGCGGATGCTCGGATCGCTGGCGGCCGGCACCGTCGGCGGCGGCCCGGCCCTGCTGGCCGGGACGGGGCGGGACGCCGTGCACCTTCTGGTGTTGATGACGACCGACCGGGGCCTGTGCGGCAGCTTCAACGCGCAGCTGATGCGCGGCGCCCGTACGCGTATCCGCCAGATGCAGGCCGAAGGCAAGCAGGTCAAGCTGTTCATCATCGGCCGCAAGGGCGTTGTGATCGCGCGACGCGAATTTCCCGAGCTTATCGTCGGGTCGATGGAAGAGGTGATCAAGCCGGCGCCGGTCTTCAGCCGCGCCGCCGATCTCGCCGCCACGCTGCGGCAGATGTTCGCGAACGGCGAGTTCGACACCTGTACGCTCGTCTTCAACCGCTTCCTGTCGGCGCTGACGCAGGAAGTGACCTTCCTGCAGCTGATTCCGTTCAAAGTCGCGGCCCCGACGGGCACGCCGCCGGCTGCGCCGACCCCCGCGGGATCGCCGCAGGCGGTCTATGAGTACGAGCCGGAGGAAGAGGAAATCCTCGCCGATTTGCTGCCGCGCAAT
>JBFWNZ010000128.1:0-9916 GCA_050250795.1 Alphaproteobacteria bacterium
CGGCCGCCAGCCTGCTCGACCGGCCGGGCTGGGAGGCGCTCAGCATCCTGGGGCTCGTCCTGCTGGTGCCCGGCGGCGCGCTGGTCTGGGCCGGGTATGACGGCGAACCGCGCGGCGGCTTCCGCTAGGCCGCTTCCCTCAATCGGGAAATCCCGCCATCGCCCGCACCGCCGCGGGCATGTGCCCGGCCGCGCGCAGGGCCGCCAGGGTCAGCGACCGGTCGCGCTTGGCATAGCGGCGGCCGTCGGCGTCGGTCAGCAGCGCATGGTGGCGGTAGTCGGGTTCCGGCAGGCCGAGCAGCGTCTGGAGCAGGCGATGGATCGACGTGGCCGCGAACAAATCCATGCCCCGCGTCACCAGGGTCACGCCCTGAAGCGCGTCGTCCACGGTGACGGCGAGGTGATAGCTGGTGCCCGCATCCTTGCGCGCCAGCACCACGTCGCCATGCGCCGGCGGGTCGGCCGCGACCGTGCCGGCGTCGCGGTCGCGAAAGGTCAGCGGGCCGGCGATCCGCACCGCGCGGCCGGTGTCCAGCCGCAGGGCATGGGGCGTGCCGGCGCCGATCCGCGCCGCCCGCTCGGCCGGGGACAGGGCGCGGCAGGTGCCGGGATAGAGCGGGCCGTCAGGACCGTGGGGCGCATGCCCGGCGCCCGCGATCTCGGCCTCGATTTCCTTGCGCGTGCAGAAGCAGGGATAGACGAGCCCCGCATCCTCCAGCGGCTCCAGCGCCGCCGCATAGGTGTCCAGATGCTCGGACTGGCGGCGCACCGGCCCGTCCCAGTCGATGCCCAGCCAGGCGAGATCCTCCAGGATGCCCGAATCGAATTCGGGCCGGCAGCGGCCGGGGTCGATATCCTCGATGCGCAGCAGGAAGCGCCCGCCCGGCACTGCCCGCGCCGCCCGCCAGCCGCACAGCGCGCTGTGCGCATGGCCCAGATGCAGCCGGCCCGTGGGGCTGGGGGCGAAGCGGGTCACGAGGTCGGGCATGGCGCGATCCGGTTCATGCGGCCTACACTTCCGGGGACAGGACAGGGTGATAACTGGAAATGACGCCCGAGACCATCAAGCAGGCGCTGGACGATCTGGCGGCGCGCGACCCGGACGTCGCGGCCGGGCTGGCGCAGGTGGGATACCCTGCGCCGCGCATCCGCGAGCCGGGCTTCGGCGCGCTGCTCGACATCATCGTCGGACAGCAGGTCTCCACATACGCCGCGGCCGCGATCCGCGCCCGGCTGGCCGCCGCGGTCGATCCGCTGACGCCGGAGGGGTTCCTTGCCCAGCCGGACGAGGCGCTGCGCGCCGCCGGGCTCAGCCGGCGCAAGGTCGAGTACGGGCGCGGGCTGGCGGCGGCGATGGCCGAGGGGCGGCTGGATACCGCGCGGCTGGCCGGGATGACGGATGACGAGGTGGTGGCGGCGCTGACATCGCTGCGCGGGCTGGGCCGGTGGAGTGCCGAGATCTATATGCTGTTCGCGCTGCGGCGGCTGGATGTCTGGCCGGCCGACGACCTCGCCATCCGCGAGGCGCTGCGCCGGCTGAAGCGGCTGGAGGACCGGCCGGCGCGCCTGGCGTCGGAGGCGCTGATCGCGCATTGGCGGCCCTGGCGCGGCGTCGCGGCCTTGTTCCTGTGGCATTACTACAAGGGCGCCGTGGCGGTGCCGGCCTGAGCATGAGTATGAGAAGGAGCCGATGAGGATGGCGGGATTCATGGATCTCGACGGGCCCCGCTGGGGACCGGCTTCGGGCGGCGCGGCGCAGCAGCTCGTCGTGCTGCTGCATGGGCTCGGCGCCGACGGGCAGGACCTGATCGGGCTCGCGCCGCATTGGGGCAGCGCACTGCCCCATGCCGCGTTCGTGGCGCCGAATGCGCCCTTTCCCTGCGACATGGCCCCCTATGGCTATCAGTGGTTCAGCGTGCAGGACCGCACCCCCGCGGTCATGCTGGCGGGCATCCAGGCCGCCGCCCCGGCGCTCGGCGCCTTCCTCGACCGCGAACTGGACGCGGCGGGGCTGGATGCGTCGCGTCTGGCGCTGGTCGGGTTCAGCCAGGGCACGATGATGAGCCTGTATGTCGCGCCGCGCCGGGCGGCTTCGGTGGCCGGCATCGTGGGCTATTCCGGCCGGCTGCTGGCGCCGGAGTTGCTGGCAGCGGAGACGCGGGCGCGGCCGCCGATGCTGCTGGTGCATGGCATGGCCGACGAGGTCGTGCCGTTCGAGTCCCTGGCGCATGCCGAGGAGGGGCTGACCGCCGCCGGCTTCCAGGTCGAGACGCTGGCCCGGCCGGGGCTGGGACACGGCATCGACGGCGAGGGGCTGGCGGCCGGCGCGGCCTTCCTGGGCCGCGTGTTCGGGACCTGATGCCGCTGCCGAACCGCGTCGGGCCGGATGGCGGCATCGTCGCCACGCCCGAACGCGGCACGGCGATGGGCAATCGCGGCCGGCTGCACGACGGCGACCGCCGCATCCGCCGGCCCTGGGCGCTGACGGCGTGGCTCGCCTGCCGGCTGGACTTCAACGGCCGGCAGCGCCGGGTGATGGCGCCCGACAGCTATACCGAGCTGTTCTTCCTGGACGAGGCGACGGCGCTGGCGGCCGGGCACCGGCCCTGCTGGGAATGCCGCCGCGCCGATTTCCACGCCTTCGCCGCCGCCTGGGCGGCCGGGCATGGCCTGGCGCAGCCGCCGCGGGCCGGCGCGATGGATGCGGCGCTGCACGCCCAGCGCATCGACCCGGCGACCCGCCGCCAGCGGCGCTGGAGCGCGGAGGTCGCCGGATTGCCGGACGGGGCCTTCGTGGCGCTGGCGGCCGGGCCGCATCTCGTCTGGGGCGAGGACCTGCTGCCCTGGTCCTTCGCCGGCTACGGCGCCCCGCTGCCGCGGTCCGGGGCGGGGACCGTCGCCGTGATGACGCCGCCGGGAACGGTGCGGGCGCTGGCGGCGGGATACCGGCCGGGTCTGCATCCCGCCTTGCATCCCGGCGCATCGGTTACAACTTCATGATATTTCGGATGGCGCGACTCCCACATCTTGTCCGGAAACGGTGTTTCCGGTAACGATTCCGCACGCTATGATCCCGGTGCGTCCGCGGTCGACGCGGAGGCGGTAGTCAAGGAGGCGCTCCCGTGCCTTGGGGACCGGCCGACTGTCCAGCCCTGGTGCTCAACGCGGATTTCCGGCCGTTGAGCTACTTCCCGCTGTCGCTGTGGAGCTGGCAGGAAGCGGTGAAGGCGGTGGTCGGCGACCGGGTCAACGTCGTCTCCGAATACGACCGGGTGATCCGCTCCCCCTCCTGCGAATTGCGGCTGCCCAGCGTGATCGCGCTGAAGGAATACATCCCGCAGGACCGCAACCCGGCCTTCACCCGGTTCAACGTGTTCCTGCGCGACCGCTTCGTCTGCCAGTATTGCGGCGAGGCGCTGCCGGCCTCCGAACTCACCTTCGACCATGTCTGCCCGCGCGCCTATGGCGGCCGCACGACCTGGGAGAATGTCGTCTCCGCCTGCGCGCCCTGCAACCTGCGCAAGGGCGGCCGCACGCCGCAGGAGGCGCATATGCCGCCGCGCCATGAGCCCAGGCAGCCCAGCCTGTGGCAGTTGCAGGAAAACGGGCGGGCTTTCCCGCCCAATTTTTTGCACGAGAGCTGGGGCGACTTCCTCTACTGGGACAGCGAACTGGACCCGGATTAGGGGCCGGTCGCGCTCATTCAAAGGATACGGCGTGCCGCTTGCCCTGGATTCCCGCGTGCGCGGGAATGACACCTTTTTTCGTCATTCCGGGGCCGCGCAGCGGAACCCGGAATCCAGGGCCAGCGGCACGGCGCGCAGGCCAGCGGCACAAGGCCGCTACCGCAGCCGTGCCACCAGCGCCCCGGCCGCCGCGTCCAGGATCGACTCCGTATCCAGGCCGTAGCGCGCATACAGGTCCGGCAGGTCGCCCGACTGGCCGTATCCCTCCACGCCCAGCGCGGCCACCCGGTGATTGCCCACCGAGCCCAGCCAGGACAGGGTCGTCGGATGGCCGTCGATCACGGTCACCAGCGCCGCGCGCGGGTCGAGCGGCGCCAGCAGCCGCTGGATATGCGCCGTCGCCCCGGTCTCGCCGGCCCGGCGGCGGCGGTCCGTGGCCAGCCAGTCGGCATGCAGCCGGCCCGGCGCGGTGATCGCCAGCAGCCCGGCTTCGGGCGCGTCCTCCAGCAGCTGGGCATGCGCCTCGATGGCCTCGGGCGCCACCGCGCCGCAATAGGCGATGGCGATGTCGGCTCCCGGCGCCGGCGGCTTCAGCCAATAGGCGCCGGCCGCGATGTCGGCGCGCAGATCGTCGGACATCGCCCGTTCGGGCTGTTCCATGCTGCGGGTGGACAGCCGCAGATAGACCGAGCCGCCATCCTCGGCCTGCATGTGCTGGAAGCCCCAGCCCATGATCGCCGGCACCTCGTCGGCGAAGCCGGGCTCGAAATAGGCCAGCCCCGGCAGCGACATGCCGATCAGCGGCGTGTTGATCGACTGATGCGCTCCGCCCTCGGGCGCCAAGGTGATGCCGGACGGCGTTGCCACCAGCATGAAGCGGGCGTCCTGGTAGCAGCTGTAGAACAGCGAATCGAGGCCGCGGTTGATGAACGGGTCGTACAGCGCCCCGATCGGCATCAGCCGGGCGCCGAACAGCGATTCCGACAGCCCCATCGCGCCCAGCATCAGGAACAGGTTGTTCTCGGCGATGCCCAGCTCGAAATGCTGCCCGTTCGGCGACCGGGCCCAGCGCTGGGCCGAGGCCACGTTCTGCTCGCGGAAGATGTCGCCATGCGCCTTGCGCTCGAACAGGCCGCGATGGTTCACCCAGGCACCGAGATTGGTCGATACCGTCACGTCGGGCGAGGTGGTGACGATGGCCTTGGCCAGCTCGCTGTCGCCGCGCCCCAGATCGTTCAGCACATGGCCGAAGGCTTGCTGGGTCGAGGCCTTGCCGCGCGTCTCCACCTTCAGTTCCGGCACCGCCACCATCGGGGCGGTGTGGCGGCGGGACTCGTTCGCCGCAAAGGGCACGGCGTCCAGGAAGGTACGCAGCGCGTCCGGGTCGGCGTTCAGACCGGCGAAGGGATCCCATTCCGCGCCCTCGCCGATGCCCATCTCGCGCTTGAACTCGTCCATCTGCTGCGGGTTCATCAGGCCGGAATGGTTGTCCTTATGCCCGGCAAAGGGCAGGCCGTTGCCCTTGACCGTGTAGCAGACGAAGCATTGCGGCTGGTCGTCGCCCACGGCATGGAACGCCTCCAGCACCGTTTCCATGTCGTGCCCGGCCAGATTGGTCATCAGGTCGTGCAGCGATTCGTCGTCATGGCTGTCCAGCAATTCCTTCAGGCCCGAGGTGCCGCCCAGGTCGCGATTCAGGTTTTCGCGCCAGGCCGCGCCGGCCTTGTAGGTCAGCGCCGAGTACAGGTCGTTCGGGCATTCGTCGATCCACGCGATCAGCGCCTCGCCGGCCGGGCCGTGGCGCGCCGCCTCCAGCTTCTTGCCGTATTTCAGGATCGAGACGTTCCAGTCCACGGTGTCGAAGAAGCGGCGGATCTTGTCGAACAGGAAGGCATTGATCACGCCGTCCAGGCTCTGGCGGTTGTAGTCGATCACCCACCACAGGTTCCGCACATCGTGCTTCCAGCCCTCCAGCAGGGCCTCGAAGATGTTGCCTTCGTCCAGTTCGGCATCGCCCATGAAGGCGACCAGCCGCGACGGCTTCACCCCCTCGCCCATGCGGCCGTGCAGCCGCACATAATCCTGCACCAGCGAGGCGAACAGCGTGATCCCCACGCCCAGCCCCACCGAGCCGGTGGAGAAGTCGACATCGTCGGTGTCCTTGGTGCGCGAGGGATAGGACTGCGCGCCGCCCATGCCGCGGAAGGCCGCCAGCTTGTCCTGGGTCTGCCGGCCCAGCAGATACATCAGCGAGTGATAGACGGGGCTGGCATGCGGCTTCACCGCCATGCGGTCGTTGGGCTGCAGCACGTCCATGTACAGCGCGGTCAGCAGCGTCGCCGCCGAGGCGCAGGAGGACTGGTGCCCGCCCACCTTCAGCCCGTCGCGGCTGGGCCGGACATGGTTGGCGTGGTGAATCGTCCAGGCCGACAGCCACAGGACCTTGCGCTCGATCTCGCGCAGCAGGGCGATCTTCTCCGCAGGGATGATGTTCGATCCCTGCTTCACGAGCTTCAAGGGGGCGGACATGGTGCGTCTCCCGACCGTTCGGGGTTTTCGTTGCCAGCAAATATAGTTCATGTGCGCGCGACAATCCTTGCGAAGCTTGCGCGTTTCGTGCGTTCTGCCGCAATGAATCGACCGGATTTGCGGGGGTGGGAGCAAGGATATGCCTCAAACGGAGTTGGATGCGATCGACCGGCGTATCCTGGGCGTGCTCCAGGGCAATGCGCGCATCTCCAATGTCGACCTGGCGGCCCAGGTGGGGGTCTCGCCCTCGCCTTGCTGGCGGCGGGTGCGGGCGCTGGAGGAGGGCGGCGTGATCGCCGGCTATGTCGCGCTGCTGGACCAGGCGGCGGTCGGGCTCAAGGTCAGCGTGTTCGTGCAGGTCTCGCTGGAAAAGCAGGTGGAGCGCGCGCTGGAGGCGTTCGAGCGCGACGCGCATACATGGCCCGAGGTGATGGAGGGCTATCTGATGACCGGCGACGCGGATTATCTGCTGCGCGTCGTGGTGCCGGATCTTTCGGCCTATGAGCGGTTCCTGATGGACCGGCTGACCCGCGTGCCGGGCGTGGCCAGCATCAAGTCCAGCTTTGCGCTGAAGCAGGTCATCTACCGCACGCGGTTGCCGCTTCCGGCGTGAGTTCGACCCTGGCAGGGCGGCGCGACGGGTTGCATTCCGGGGCCTCCTACTCTATGTGCTGCACATCCCCGAAGAACCCGTGGAAGGACTCCCTCTTGGCGAAGGAAGAGATGCTGCAATTCGACGGCACGGTCAGCGAGGTGCTGCCCAATGCCATGTTCCGCGTGACGCTCGACAACGCCCATGAAGTGCTGGCCCACAGCTCGGGCCGCATGCGCAAGCACCGCATCCGCGTGCTGACCGGCGACAAGGTCGCCGTCGAGATGACGCCCTACGATCTCACCAAGGGCCGCATCACCTACCGTTATAAGTAACCTTGCGCGATCCGCAGCGCCCCCAGCTTGGCCAGCCAGGCGAGGGTGCGGCGCAGCGCCGTGCCCTGCGGCCCGGCCGGATCGATGGCAATCCCGTCCGCCAGCGCCGCGACGCTGAGGCCCGGCGCGGTGGCGATACGGCCGATCAGCGGCGCCAGCGTCGCCGGCGGCAGCAGCGCCCAGGGCGCGGCCATGCAGACCGGATGGCGCAGCAGTTTCGCCAGCCCGGCGACGGCATCCGGCGCGGCATGCAGCCGGTCGGCGGCGGCCAGCGCGCGGCTGGGGAAGGCGGCGAACATCGCATAGGGATCGGGATAGGGCGCCGGTTGCGGCGTGCCGGCCGGGGAAAGCGGCGCTGTCGCCCGGATGCCGGCCAGTTCGGTGAACAGCGCCTCATAGGCCGCGATCACGCGCGGCCAGTCATAGAATTCCGCGACCCGCTGCCGCCCGGCCTCGCCCAGCCGCCGGCGCAGCCCGGCATCGCGCACCAGCAGCGCGAGATGCGCCGCCATCGCCTCGACATCGACCGCGACCGACTGTGCTACCGCCGCGAGGTGCTCGCCATAGGCATCCTCGCCGGCCGCCAGCCGTGCTGCGAGGTCGGCCCCGTCGCCCGGCGGCGGCGTCACCGTCGGCACCAGCAGCCCCTCGCGGCCATGGCGCACCGTGTCGCGATAGCCGTCCCAGTCGCTGGCCAGCACCGGCAGCCCGGCCGCCATTGCCTCGACCGGCGTCAGGCCGAAGCTCTCCTGCACATTGTCCACCGGCGAGGCGAAGACGTCGGCGGCGGCCCAGCAGCCCCGCGGGAAATCCGGATCGCCGTTGTCCACGACGTGGACGCGTACGGCGGTACAGATATCGGCAGCGAGGCCGCGAAACGCGCGGTCCTCGCCGGGGCTGGGGAAATAGCCGGAGAAGACGAGATGGACCGGCGGCGCACCCTGCTCGGATGCCGCCCGCTCGGCCGCCAGCAGCAGCGGCAGCGGATGCGCCTTGCCCCAATGGCTGAGGCGGCCGTGGAACAGCACCGCCACGCCGTCCTCGGGAATGCCGAGCCGCGCGCGCTGCGCCGCGCGCAGGGACGGCGCGGCGGCGGCGGCGAAGCGTTCGGCCGCGACGCCCAGCGGGATCACCGGCAGCCGCACCGGGCAGGGCGCCGCCCCCAGCCCCGCCCACAAGGCGGCGATGGCGGCGCGGATCGCGCGCGACGGGCAGACGATTGCGTCCCAGGGCTGGCCGGCGCGGGCCGCGGCGACCGCCTGCACCACCGCCGGTCCGGTCATGCTGTGCGTCAGGCCGACCACGCTCCAGCCGCGCGGGTCCACGGCGTCGCGGGCGCGGACGGCATCGGCGATGGCCGGATCGGGCACCAGCAGGGCGCCGCTCGCCGCGAGCCCCGCGGGGGCGGCGCGCGGCACGAAGGCGAGCCGCGCCGCATCCGCCCCCTCGGCCGTCGCGCGCGCCCGGAAGGCGGCGAAATCGGCTTCGTCGCGGCCATGGCAGACCAGACGCGGCTGGCGCGCATGCCGCAGATAGGCGCCATGCAGCGCATCGACCGCGACGCTCAGCCCGAACAGCGGGACGCCGGACGGCGGGGCGGAATACAGCAGGGCGGCGCCGGGGGCGGGTGCGTGGTCCATCGCGGGTAAGATGCGCCGACCTGTCCAGGGCCGCAATCGGCGGCAGCGCTTGCCAAGTTGCGGGATCGCCCGTCCAATGCGGCGCCCGCGCAAACAGAGACGGACCCGATGACCGAACAAACTCCCGGCCTGCTCTACCTCACCGCCAGCGACATGCAGTCTCTCGGCGTCACCGTCGCCGATGTCGCGCGGCTGCTGGAAGACGTGTTCCGCCACAAGGCGGCGGGCGAGACGGTGGTGCCGCCGGGCACGCTGTTCCACCGCCAGCCGCTGGGCTGGTTCAACTCGCTGATCAGCTTCGTGCCGCCGCTGGGCTTCGCCGGCTGCAAGTTCCAGTGCGGCAGCCCGAAGCCGGCGCCCGGCGCGCCCTCGATCCAGGGCCTGTACATCCTGGCCGAGAACGCCAGCGGCGCCATGGTCGCGCTGATGGATTCGCGCTGGCTGACGGCGATCCGCACCGCGGCGGTCGGCGCGCTGATGGCGCGCTATGAGGCGCCGCCGGGGGCGCGGCAGCTCGCCATCCTGGGCTGCGGCCTGCAGGGGCGGTTGCAGCTTGAGGCGCTGAAGGCTGGCGCGCCGACGCTGGAGACCTGCCTTGCCTACGACATCGACCCGGACGCGGCGCGCCGGTATGCCGACGAGATGGACGGGCGCTTCGGCGTCGCGGTGACCCAGGTCGACAGTGCCGAGGCGGCGGTGCGCGGCAGCGACATCGTGATGACGGCAGGGCCGATCCTCAAGGACCGCCGGCCGGTCATCACCGCCGACTGGCTGAAGCCCGGCTGCTTCGTGTTCGCCCAGGACCGCGACTGCTACGTCACCGACGACGCGATCCGGGCGATGGACGCCATCGTCACCGACGACCGCGCCGATGTGGCCCAGGCCCAGGCGCATGAAGGCTTCTTCGCCGCCGTGACGCGCGTCGACAAGGAGCTGTCGGAGATCGTGCGCGACGGTAAGGGCGCCCGCCGCCGGCCCGAGGACCGGGTGCTGGCGCTGATGCTGGGCATCGGGCTGGAGGATCTGGGCGCCGCGGTCGAATACTACCGCCGGGCCAAGGCACGGGGGGTCGGCACAATGCTGCCGCCGGGCTGGCGGTGAGGGCGCGGACCCCTCTCGGTGTCATTCCGGGGCC
>JBFWNZ010000129.1:0-9910 GCA_050250795.1 Alphaproteobacteria bacterium
GCATCACCCAGCGGTCGACATAGGGAAGCTGGCGGCCCTCCGGATCGACGCGGTGGAAATAGGGATTGCGCTCGAACAGGAAGCGCTCCGACGGCCCCGCGGTGATGCCGATCCAGGGCTGGAGGGTGGGCAGCTCCGGATTGTCGAAGCGGTATTGGTTGTCGCGTTTGTTGTGCAGCGCCGCCCAGAAGGGCACGCCCTCGGCCTTGACCATCGCGTCGAGCGCGGCCGGGTCGGCATGGCGCTTATGGAACCGCCGCAGATAATGCGCCGGGCGGTAGATCAGCAGCGGCGCTGCACCGGCCAGGGCCGTGAGGAAGGTCGGGTTCGGCTCTTCCCAGGCATAGCGCACGGTCCAGGCGTCGAGCACCGCGAAGGCGGGCAGCTTGCCGCGGACCCGCAATTCCTCGGGCGGGCCGGTCGGACGCAGCTCCGCATCGTTCGCCACATCCTCCCAGAAATACCGGAAATCCTCGGCGGTGAAGGGCTGGCCGTCGGACCAGCGATGCCCCTCGCGCAGCCGCAGCGTGAAGACGCGTCCCTCCTGCACCTCGACCGATTCCAGGATGTCGGGCACGAGGTCGAAATGATGGTCGAACCGGACCAGCCGCGCGTAGCCGTAGACGAACATCAGCCGGACATCCTGGGCGCGCGCCATCAGGGTCACGATATCGCCGCCGTAGCGGCCCACCGTCTGGCCCGGCCGGTCGAACAGGGCGATGGCGGGATTGCGCGGCAGGCGCGCGGCCAAGGGCGGCAGCGTTCCGGCCGCGACCCGCGCAGCCAGGGCCGGGGCCTCCTGCAGCGGCGGCAGAACATACTGGGCCAGCGCCCGCATGCGCGGCACCGCCGCGAGCGGCATCAACCCGAGCAGGGTCAGGACGCTGCGCCGCTTCATGCCACCATCGCCGCTGGGGTAAAGCCGTCATCGGCCCGCACGAAATGCCCGCCGCCCAGATCGTGCAGCCGCATGGCCCGGTCCGGCCGTTCGGCGAAGGGGATGGGCCAGCTGGCGGGATCGGCGCCGCGCTCGTCGCCGATCCGGGCAAAGTCGAGCGGCCGGTCGGGGTCGGGATGCGGCACGGCCGCGAGCAGCTGCTGGGTGTAGGGGTGCATCGGGCGGCGGAACAGCGCCGCGGTCGGCGCCAGCTCCACCAGCCGGCCGCGGCACATCACGGCGATCCGGTCCGCCACGTAATCCACGACCGCGAGATTGTGCGAGATGAACAGATACGTCAGGCCAAGTTCGGCCTTCAAATCCTTGAGCAGATTCAGAATTTGCGCCTGCACCGAAACGTCGAGCGCCGAGACGGGCTCGTCGCAGATCAGCATCTTGGGCCGCAGGGCGAGCGCCCGGGCGATGCCCACACGCTGGCGCTGGCCGCCGGAGAAGCTGTGCGGATAGCGGTTGAGGAAGCGGGCATCGAGCCCGACCAGCCGCATCAGCTCGCGCGCCGTCTCGACGCGGGATTGGGGCGTCCCGATGCCATGGATCTCCAGGGGTTCGGTCAGGATGTTCAGCACGGTCATCCGCGGATTGAGCGACGCGAAGGGGTCCTGGAAGATGAACTGGATGCGCCGCCGGAAGGCGGCGAGGTCGCGCGGCGCCAGCGCCAGCACGTCCACCGGCCCCGTCTCCGGGTCGTTATAGAGGATGCGGCCGGCATCGGGCGAGACCGCGCGCATGATCATCTTGCTGAGCGTGGTCTTGCCCGAACCGCTCTCGCCGACAAGGCCGAGGCACTCGCCCGGCTGCACCGTCAGGTCGATATCGCTGACGGCGTCGACCGTGGCGGCCGGGCCGCTCCACAACCCGCCGCCGCGTCGCAGGCGATAGCGCTTGCGCAGGCCTTCCACCTGCAATAACGGCGGCGCATCCGCCGTCGCGGGCGGCGGGGCCGCCGCGAACAGGCGGGAATCGCCGCGCGCGATCTCGCGGATCGGCTGCAACCGCTCCTCCGGTCCCAGGCCGAAGCGCGGCACGGCATTGAGCAGCGCCTTCAGATACGGGTGGCGGGGATCGCGGAAGATATCGTCGCGACCGCCGGATTCCATCACCTCGCCGCGATACATCACCACCACCTGCTCGGCGAGGTTGGCGACGATGCCGAGGTCGTGGGTGATGATCAGCACCGCCATGCTGATCTCATGCTGCAGGTCGCGGATCAGCTTCAGGATCTGCGCCTGGATAGTCACGTCCAGCGCGGTGGTCGGCTCGTCGGCCACCAGCAGCGCCGGCTGGCAGACCAGGGCCATGGCGATCATCGCCCGCTGGCGCAGGCCGCCCGACAGCTCGAAGGGATAGCTGCGCAGCGCTCGCTTCGGATCGGAAAAGCCCACCATGCGCAGCACTTCCAGCGTGATCGCCTCGGCCTCGCCATGGCCGCCCGCGGCATGCAGTTCGAAGGCTTCGGCGATCTGGTTGCCGATGGTGTGGACCGGCGACAGCGAGGACATCGGTTCCTGGAAGATCATCGAGATGCGCCCGCCGCGGATGCGGCGCATCGCAATGCCGTGCGGGTCGAGTGCCGCAAGGTCGACGGTCGTGCCCGGCTTCAGCGGGTCGCGGAACCGCATATGCCCGCCGCTGATCCGCGCATTCGCGGGCAGAATGCCCATGACCGCCTGGGCGACCGTGGACTTGCCGGCGCCGGACTCGCCGACCAACGCCACCGTGCCGCCGACCGGAACCGTGAACGACGCGCCGCGGACGGCTTCGACCTCGCCTTCCGGCAGCCGGAAGGCGATGCGCAGCCCCTCGACCGACAGCAGCTCGTCCATCAGCGCATCTCCGTCGCGGCGCCCGGCGGCAGGATGCCGAGGGCCGACAGGTTGCCGGCGGTATCCTCGGTCATCGCAGCCCCGGTCGCCCGTGCGGCCTCGGCCACACGGGCCAGGATCGTCTCGAACCCGTCGATCTGGGACTCGATGCGGATGGTCGTCCCCGCGCCGCGCACGGACAGCGCCAGCCAGCCGCCGCTGCGGTCGCGCCGGGTCGCGAAATAGCGCAGGGCGACCGCCTCGACGGCGGTCCAGGGAATGGCGCGGCGGATGCCGGGCCCGGTTAGGCGCAAGGCGTCCGGGGCCAGCTCCACCGCCTGCCGGAGGCGTGCCACGGTGCGCGCGAGAAACCCTGCGAACAGCACGGCCAGCCCGCCCAGAAGCAGGGTGCCCGCCCAGCCGGGCCGCGCCGCCAGCAGCGATCCGCCGGCAAGCGCGATGCCGAGGGCGGAACCGGCAAGGTCGCCGCGCAGGGCGTGCAGCGGATAGCGGTGCAGGCTCATGCCGGGCTCTCCGCCGCATCCGCGAACGGATCGGTCCACACGCTGCCGGGATGATCGCGCAGCAGGGCGACGAGATCGGCAAGGAAGGACCAGCCCGCCGCATCGTGCACCCGATGATGCGTCATCAGCCCGACGGGACGGGCGGTTCCGGCTTGGCGCGCCGAGCGGAGCCGTCCGACCAGGGCCGGGATCACGGCGTCGGGGCCGGCAAAGTGCGGCGCGGGCTTCCAGGCCAGGATGTCCAGATGCACATTGCAATGGGGCAGGCCGGGCGCTGCCGCCGTATCGGCATGCAGCGACAGCGTCTTGAGCCCGGCTTCCGGAATGCGGCCCGCGACGGTGCCGATGCGGTTCCAGGGCGGTGCCAGAACGGGCGTGAAGCGGTCGCCGAAAACGGATTCGAGCCGGTCCCGCCCGGCGGACAGCTCGGCCAGCATGGCCGAAAGCAGCCGGTGATCGCCGAACTCCGCCTTCTTCGCATCCGGCGGCGCATGGTTGGCATGCGCGTAGCCGTGCTGGAGAACCCGGATGCCGCAGGGCAGCCCGGCCGCGAGGCCGGGGTCGAGCGTGGCCGGGACCACCGCGAGCGCGAGCGGCAGGTCCTCGGCGAGCCGGAACAGCCGGTCGAGTCGGGGACCCGGCCGCGTCGCGTCGTCGTCGCGCCACCAGATGCGCGCCGCCCGGCCCGACGCCGCCCAGGCATCGAGTTCCGCCTCGAGGGCGGTCCAGGTCGCAGGCGATGCGGGGATGGCGGCAGCGCTCGGCATGACGCCCTATATACAGGAGCCGCGCCGTCCGGCCAAAGCCGTGCGGTTCATGCCGTCTCCGCCGCGCCGAGCGGGATGTTGAGGCGTTCGGGCGCCGGCATGCCGTCCGCGTCCAGCCGGAACAGGTGCAGGCGCCGGTCCTCAAGCCGCAGCGGCGGCGGGCCGGTCATGTCCCAGCCGACCGACAGCGCATAGGTCGCCTTGATCACGCCGCTGTGGCAGACCGTGATGCAAGGACCGCCCGCTGCGGCGCATTCGCGGAAGAAGGGGCGCAGCCGTGCCTGCATCTCGCGTGCGCTCTCCCCGCCCGGCGCGCGGAAATCCAGCCCGCCGGCCTGCCAGGCGGCGCGCAGGTCGCCGATCCGGGCGCGCAGATCGGCGAGTTCCATGCCGTCCCAGGTGCCCCAGTCCATCTCCACCAGGCGCGGGTCGCGCGCCACCGGCACGCCGAACAGCAGCTCCGCCGTCTGCCAGGCGCGGCTCAGCGTGCTGGCCACCGGCGCGAAGCCGGCGATCTCGGGTGGCAGGGTCCAGCTTTCCACCACGCGCCGGCCCTCGGCATCCAGCGGCACGTCGCTGCGGCCCTGAACGCGTCCGCTTCGGTTCCATTCGGTCGGCCCATGCCGCAGAAGAGCAAGCAGCGTCATGCCGCGTTCCGCCGGACCAGGCCCGCGAGGCCGGCATCCAGACGCGCTGCAGCGACGTCTATGGAGTGTTCGCGTACGATCTTGGAAACCGCTTCCAAACGCATGTTTTGTCTTAATTCCTTCCGTTCGATCAGACGCTCCAGGGCCGCCGTGAAGGCGGTGGTGTCCGCCTCGGGGACCAGGAGGCCCGAGCGGTCGGCCGCAACCATGGCGGCGATACCGGGCCGGTCGGCCGCCACCACCGGCAGGCCGGCCGCCTGCGCCTCCAGGATCGCCATGCCATAGGCCTCGCCGATCGCCGGCCAGGCGTACAGATCGCAGGCCGTCAGAAACCGGCCCATCGCCGGTTCCGCAAGCGCGCCCAGGAACCGAAGATTGGGCAGGGCCGGAAAGGCCGACGCAATCCCGTCCCGGGCCGGCCCGTCCCCGGCGATCAGCACCGCCCAGCCCGCGGTGCCGCGTGCCGCGGCCAGCCGCGATAGCGCCTCTGCAAGCAGCCGGTAGGACTCCTGCTTCGCGCCCGGTCGCATCATCGCTGCGACGGCGATCCACACCGCGTCCGGCGCCAAGCCGTGATGCGCGGCGATGGCGGCCCGTTCGGCCATGCGGTCGATGGCCGGTCGGGCGGAGAGATCCAGGAAGGGCGGCAGCCCCACGAGCCGGGACGGGTCGCGCAGCAGCGGCCGGATTCCCGCATCGTCCTCCGGGTTCAGGCTGAACGCCCGGCCGGCCTCGGCGATGGCGCTGCGGGCTGCCGCCCAGCCCGCGCGCCAGGGACCATGCTCCTGCTTGCCGGCATGGCTCGCCTCGGCCAGCACATAGGGAATACCGAGATGCCATGCGACTGTCGGGCCCAGCCAGTCCGGCGCCTTGTGGTAGAGGTGATAGGTGAACCACAGATCGGGTTTGCGGTCGCGGGTGCGGCGCAGGAATTGCGTTGCGAGGCGGCCGCCGATGCGGCGCAGCCGGTCCTGCCGCACCGCGTCGCCGGCGCCGTCGTAGCTGCGAAAGCGCGAGGCCAGCACGACCTCGTGCCCGGCCTGCGACAGCGCCTGCATGAGCAGTCGTGCCATGCGGCGGTCGCCCGAAGGGACCGGGTCGGTCGGCGGCTTCAGCGGGGCATAGAAGGCGATGCGCATCGGGTCGATCCAGCGTCGCATCCGGCGGTTGCGGCGGGCAGGATACCGGCAGCGGCCGGTTCCGGCCAGCTGAACAGGCCGGCGAGTGCGTCCAGCCCCGCCGTCGCGTCGAATTCGGCACGCACGCGCGCCGCACCGGCCGCACCCAGCCGGCTTCGCAAGGCCGGGTCGCGGATCAGCCGGTCGAGTGCCGCGGCGAGCGCCGCCGGGTCGCCGGGCGGGACCAGCAGGCCGGTTTCGCCGTCGCGCACCAGTTCCGGGATGGCGGCAAAGGCCGTGGCGGCGACCGCCAGACCCTGGCTCTGCGCCTCCATCAGAACGTTGGGCAGGCCGTCGCGGTCGCCCTGCGGCCCTTCGCGGCTGGCGAGCACGAACAGGTCGGCGGCCCGCAGCGCCGCCAGCACGGCCGGCTGAGGCTGGGCGCCGCGCCATTCGACCCGGCCGGCGAGGCCGAGGGCCTGCGCCTGTGCCCGCAGACCGGCGAGGTCCGATCCATCGCCGATGACCGACAGCCGCCAATGCAGGTCCGGCGGCAGCAGAGCCAGCGCCGCCAGCAGGTCGGGATAGCCCTTCTTGGGCACGGCGCGGCCGACCGCGAGCAGGCCCACCGGATCGTCCGCACGATCGCCGCGCCGGTCCGGCCGGGCATCCGCGAAGGGCGGAAAGCGGTCGAGGTCGAGGCCGTGATACAGGCGGTGCAGCCGCGCCCCGGGCGCGATCGATGCCAGCCGTGCCCGGCCCGACTCGCTGCACACGGCCGTCCAATCCGCCGCGTCCAGCTTTTCGGCGATCTCCCAGCCCGGCGTCGTCCAGATGTCCTTGGCATGGGCCGACAGCGTCAGCGGCAGGCCGCGCATCAGTGCCGCATAGCGCGCGACCGAGGCCGGCGTATGCAGGAAATGCGCGTGCAGTCCTGCGACCTCGGGCGCCAGCTCATGGGCCAGGACGCAGGCCTGGCCGAAACGGCGCAGGCGGTTCGGCGTGGGATCGCGCCGCAGGTCGCGCAGAAAGGCGGTCCGCGCCGCCCTGTAGCCCGGCAGGCGGCGCACCGTCGCCCAGGCGCGCACGACCCGCAGCGGCGCACGGCGAAGATACTCCGGCAGATACCGGATGGGAGCGGCGATGGCGTCGTGGATCGGATGGCGCGCCGGTTCGCGCGGGCCGCGCAGCGACGCGATGGAAAGCGCGATGCCGCGCCGTTCCAACCCGAGCAGTTCCTGGGCGATGAAGGTTTCCGACAGGCGCGGATAGCCTTTCAGGACCACCGCCAGGACCGGCCGCGGCACGGTTTGCGCATCCGGCATCCGGATCAGCCCGTAAACCGGCCCCGAAAGGCCGCCGCGTCGTTTACCATGCCACCGCCTTCGGCTAGTGTTTCCGCGCTGTCCCCCAAGGAGAACGGCCCGCCGCCGGCAACCGTCACGCATATGGAACGGTCGATCTTCCAATACATCCTGCGGTACAGCACGCCGCAGCAGCTGGCTCTCGGCGCGGCGGTCCTGGTCTCCTATCCGTTCCTGTACCTGTCGCTGGACCTGCCGAAGATCATCGTCAACCAGGCGATCAACGGCGGCCCGCAGGGCCCCTACAAGCTGCCGCTGTTCGGCACCTCCTTCAAGCTCGACGTGGCCCAGCTTCAGTACCTGTTCCTGCTCTGCGGCATCTATCTGCTGCTGGTGCTGATCAACGGCGCGTTCAAATACTACATCAACGTCTACAAGGGGCAGCTGGGCGAGCGCCTGCTGCGCCGGCTGCGCTATCAGCTGTTCGAGGCGATCCTGCGCTTTCCGCTGCCGCGGTTCCGCAAGGTCAGCCAGGGCGAGCTGATCCCGATGATCACTGCCGAGGTCGAGCCGCTGGGCGGCTTCATCGGCACCGCCTTCGTCGATCCGCTGTTCTTCGGCGGCCAGCTGCTGATCATCCTCGCCTTCATCATGGTCCAGGACCCGTTCCTGGGCGCTGCCGCGATCGCGATGTACCCCTTCCAGATGTACGTCATTCCCAAGCTGCAGCGGAAGGTGAACCAACTGGGCAAGACGCGGGTGCGCGAGGTGCGCCGGCTGTCCGACCAGATCGGCGAGTCGGTCGCGGGTGTGGTCGAGGTGCGGGCGCATGACACGGTGCGCTACGAGCTGGCGCGCTTCGCCGACCGGCTGGGGCGCATCTACTTCATCCGCTTCGAGATCTACCGGCGCAAGTTCTTCATCAAGTTCCTGAACAACTTCATCGACAAGCTGACGCCCTTCTTCTTCTTCGCCATCGGCGGCTACCTCGTCATCCACGGCGATCTCAGCTTCGGTGCCCTGCTTGCGGTGCTCGCCGCCTACAAGGACCTCGCCGCGCCGTGGAAGGAGCTGCTGGCTTGGTACCAGCAGAAGGAGGATATCCGGATCAAATACGAGCAGGTCGTGGAGCAGTTCGAGCCGCCGGCGATGCTGCCGGAAGCGATGCTGCATGGCGAGCCGGAGGCGTCCGCGCCCCAGGGCGAACTGACGGTGCAGAATGTGGCGCTGCACGACGAGGACGGCGCGGCGCTGCTCGACAACGTGACCCTGCATCTGCCGCTCGACCGTCATCTGGCGGTGATCGGCGACGATGCCAGCGGCAAGAGCGAGCTGGCGATGGTGATCGCGCGGCTGCTGCTGCCGAGCCGGGGGCGCGTCCTTCTGGGCGGGGCCGATCTGGCGGAGGCACCCCTGGCGGTGACCGGCCGGCGGATCGGCTATGTCGCGGCCGGCGCCTATCTGATGAATGCCAGCATCGGCGACAACCTCGTCTATGGGCTGAAGCACAAGCCCGTCCGCGAGATCGTCTATGAAGGCGAGGCGCTGGCGGACTGGCGCCGGCGCCAGGACGAAGCGATGCGGGCCGGAAACCTGCCATTCGATATCGCCGCCGACTGGATCGATCTGGAGGCTGCGGGCGTCTCCGACGCGCCGGCCCTGGACGCACGCCTAGTCGAGGTCCTGCGGCTGGTCGAGCTGGATGGCGACGTCTATCAGCTGGGCCTGCGCGGAACGGTCGATCCGACCCGCCATCCCGAGGTCGCCTCGCGCGTTCTGGAGGCCCGCTTCGCCTTGCACCGGCGGCTTCAGGACAAGGCCCTGCGGCCGCTGGTGGAGACCTTCGACCGCCATCGCTTCAACAACAATGCGACGGTCGCCGAGAATCTGCTATTTGGCGCGCCGGTGGACGAGCGTTTCGATGTCGAGAATCTGGCCGAGCACCCCTATGTGCAGGGCGTCCTCGACCGGATCGGTCTGACCGAGGATTTCGTCCGCATGGGCCGGCAGGTGGCGGAGACCATGGTCGAACTGTTCGCCGACCTGCCGCCGGAGCACGAGTTCTTCCAGCAATACAGTTTCATCTCGGCCGAGGCATTGCCGGAGTATCAGGTGATCGCCGAGCGGGCGCGGCGCGATCCCGCCGGCATTGCGCCGGCGGACCGCCAGAGGCTGCTGGCGCTGCCCTTCAAGCTGATCCCCGCGCGCCACCGTCTCGGCCTGATCGACACGGCGATGGAAGGTCGCATCCTAGAGGCGCGCGCCGCCTTTGCCGCCGAACTCCCGGCCGACCTGCAAGGCGCCATCGCCTTCTTCGACGAGCGTGCCTACAACCCCGCGGCGTCGCTGCAGGACAATATCCTGTTCGGCAAGCTGGCCCATGGGCATGCGCATGCGGCAACCAAGATCGGGTCCGTAATCCAAGAGCTTGTTAACACGCTCGGAATTCGAGATACGATCATCCGCATTGGCTTGAATGCGCCTGCCGGGATCGGTGGGGGCCGTCTATCGACGGTGCAGCGGCAGAAAGTGGCGCTTGCCCGATGCATCCTGAAGCGGCCAGAGGCGATGATCGTCAACGCCGCGACCGACGCGCTGGATGCGGCGACGCAGAACCGGGTGATCGAACGCGTGCTGGCCGAGCGCGAGGGCCGTACGACGGTCTGGGTGCTGAACCGTCCCGAAGCGGCAAGCCTGTTCGACGAGACGCTGGTCATGAAGAATGGACAGGTGGCCGAACAGGGGCCCTATGACCGGCTGCGGGCTCAGTCCGGCGCGCTCGCGGCGATG
>JBFWNZ010000130.1:0-9887 GCA_050250795.1 Alphaproteobacteria bacterium
GACCCGGCAATCGAGGTCCTCGGCATTGACCGACAGCACCTTGTTCATGCGGGTCAGGTCGATGGTGATGCCGCCGCGCAGGGCCTGGACATGGCCTTCCAACGAGGTGCCGGTGCCGAACGGGATCACCGGCACGCCATGCTCGGCGCAGAGCCGGACCGCCGCCGCCACCTCCTCCGTCGTCTCGGGAAAACAAACGGCATCCGGCATCACAACCGGGAAATGATCCTCGCCGCGCCCGTGATGGCGGCGCACCGCCTCGGCGGTCGAGACGCGCTCGCCCATCAAGACTCGCAACGCATCCATGAACCCATCGCCGATCCGAACCCGGTCGGCGGCAGCCGTCATTGCGGCCATGGCGTCATCCCCCGTCAACCGGCAGCGCCTTGCCGCCGCGTTCCCTCAAGGTAGGACGCGGCGGCGGGGGAGACAATGGCAAGGGCCTCGGCGGTGCTGCTAGGGGAACACCTTCTGCGCCCGGAAATGGTCGAACAGGCGGAAGAACATTTCCTCGGAATCCACGAACTCGTGGAAGCCCAGAAGCCGCGCCTTGGTCATATCCGAGACGATGTCCCAGGTCGGCGTCCAGAGATGCTTCCAGTAGGACCAGAGCGCGACCTTCTCCAGCGGCTGGCGGATCAGGCCGTGCTTCTCGACGATACGGTCCCAGACCGGCCCCTTGTCCGCCATCACGACGCTGAGATCGACCGTCTGCACCGGGCCCAGTTCCATGCCGAAATACTCGGCGAATTTCGGCCAGATGTTGCACCAGCGGAAGACGTCGCCATTGGTGATGTTGAAGTCCTGGTTGGCGCAGCGCGGCTCGGTCGCCATCCACACCGTGCCCTTGGCAAGCTGCAATGCCTCGGTACACTGGTAGAGGGCGGTATAGTTCCCCGCCGTGCCGGGAAACCGCAGCGGCAGGCCCAGTTCCTTCGAGATCGCGGCATAGGCCATGATCAGGCTGATCATGCTGCGGGTGATGCCGGGCGCCGTGTCGCAAAGACCGGTCGGCCGCGCGGTCGACCAGCTCCAGCGCTGCCCCTTCTGGAGCGCGCGGATGTAGTTCTCCTTCTCGTAGTAGAAGCTGGGCATGATCGTGCGGGGCAGGCTTTCCTTCACCGGCGTCGGCGCCGGGCCGATATGCAAGCCGTAATTCTTGTGCCCGCTGCCCAGATGCACATGCTCCAGGTTCTTCGCGACCGGCACGAGGGTGTCGATCAGGTTGCGGAACATGCCGAGATTGACATCGATGGGCTCGACCTGCCCTTCGGGATGGTCGAAGCGCGCCTCGTAGAAGATGTGCGTCACGTCGGTCATGCCGCCCAGCTTCGCGCGCACATCCGCGGCATCGGTCAGGTCCACCGCAATGCGCGGAACCGGGCTGCCGCCGAGCGGTTCCTTGCGCGACAAGGCCACCACGTCCCATTCCGGCAGCGTGTGCATGTATTCCGAGAGACGCCGGCCGACCACGCCCGACGCCCCGGCGACCAGACCCTTCCAACGCTTTGCCATCGTTCGCTCCGCTCCTCTTTAATTTCAGCCCGGGGCCTGGCCGATGGTGAATCCGCCGCAAACATAGATCACCTGGCCGGTGATGAAACTGGCGTCCGGCGTCAGCAGGAACCAGGTCACGTTCGCGGCATCCTCCGCCGTGCCCAGCCGGCCCAGCGGAATCTGCTTCGCCATGCCTTCCACATACTCCGGCGGATTGTTGCGGATGAGGAAGGGCGACGCGGTCGCGCCCGGACCGACCGTGTTGACGGTGATGCGATAGGGCGCAAGTTCCAGCGCGACGGTCTTGGTGAAGCCCAGCAGCGCCATCTTGCTGGTCGAATAGGCGGCACGGCGCGTTTTGCCCAGCCCGACGCGGCTTCCCATCATCACGAGGCGGCCGTTCGTGCCGTCCGCACGCAGGGTCCGCCCTTCCTTCATGGCGGCCGTCGCCCGCGCCTTCATCTGCTCCGCCACCGCCTGGGTGCACTGGAACGTGGCGCGCAGATTAAGCGCCATCAGATTGTCCCAGGCCTCGACCGTCTCCTCATGCAGCCAGGCATTGTTGGCGAGGCCGGCGTTATTGACGAGGTTGTCGACCTCATACTGCGCGAGAACCTTCTTCAGCGTCGCGGCGGTGTCGTCCGCGTCCGTGAGGTCGCAGTCGAAATGCACGCCGGGGAACGGGTCCTCCGGGGCCGAGCGCGACAGGTTGATGACGAAATGTCCTTCGCGGCCGAGCCGGTCGGCAATGGCGCGACCGATGCCCTTGCTGGCGCCGGTGACGATGGAGACAGGCTTGTTGCCGGGTTCGGTCATTGGGTGTCCTTCCAACAGGCGAGGGGGCGACGCATAGGACCGCGAGAGCGCGGCAGCCGCGGGAGCGGCAGCGTCGATGACGACTTGGCGCGTAGCTTGGCGGGACCGACGACGGCGTCAAGCGGAATCCGCCCGCCGGCGGAGGATCCAATGGCCGCCGCGCGCGGAATAACCCGCTGCACCGGCCGTATATGACAATAGAACGGCCGGGCACCTTGTGGCGGCCGTCTGCGGTTCCCGGCCGGTCTCGTCCCCGGCCGGGAACCGCGTTCCAATCCCGACGACCACCCAGGCGATCCGCCCTCGGATCGCAACTGGCCCGTGCGGCACCGCCGCGCGGGCCGCTTTTCGTATCGGGAAACGCCCGATTATCCTTTGCCGATCAGATCGACATAGGAGCGGTTCTCCGCGCGCAAGGCCGCAGCCGCGTCGTCGTAGAGGAAGGGCAACAGGACCAGCCGCCGGCCGCGCCGGATCGGCGTGACCTCATGCAGCAACGAGCAGGAGAACACGACCGCGCCGCCCAACGGCGGCCGGTATTCCTGCCAGCCGAACTCCGGGAACCGCAGGTCGCAACCGTCGTAATCCTCGGGCCCCACATTCAACGAGACGGCAAATGCGCGGTGGATGGTACCCTTCGTCGTATTGTCGCGATGCGGCCGGAAATGCCCCCCGCGTTCAGCGTCGTAACAGCCGACGATGTAGCGTTCGATATAGGTCGCCCGATAGGAAAAAGCCTTGTGCACCGCCGGCAGCAGGCGACGGATGAACCGTCCGCGCAGTTCGCGCCGCATGTCCGGGTCCAGGATCGGACAATCGCGACGCTGCTTGTGCTGCGGTTCGCGGATTTCGACGGTGCGGCCATCGACGTCCCGCATGAAGCCGGACTCGCGACCGCCCGTGCTGTCGTACAGGCGGACGAGTTCTTCGCACAATGCGGGTTCGAGAACGGACGGGACCACCAGCACCGGCGCCTGGGCGGCGGCCGGCGCGGGCGCGGCAACCGCCGGCTGCGCGGCAAGGATGCCGAGGACCGCGGACACATGCGTCGCGGGGTCCGACAGGGGCAGGACGGCCACGACGCGCAGTCCCGGATCGATCACGACGCTGTGCGGCGAATAGCTGTGACCGCCGCGCGAACGGGCCGCGCCCACGCAACCATAGAGCCGGCTGACGGCCAGATCGAAATCCCAGAAATGGCGATATCCCGGCAGGCACTGCATGACGCGGCCGGACCGTTCGTCCTCCGGATCGGCGCTGACGCCGAAGAAGCTGGCCCGCGCATCGTTGAAGATCGCCCCATGGCGCATGTATCCGTCCAGGGCCTCGCGGACCTGCGGAACGGCCGCAGACCCGTAGAGGAACAGGACCAGATAGCGGCCCGCGGCGGAATCGAACGAGAACGCCGGATTATTGGACGCGCGCGCAACGAAGGCCGGAGCCGGATCGCCCGGCATCAACGCGTTCTGCAGGCGCACGCGCAAGGCGGCGGGAGGCACACCCATCGTTATTCCCACATTGCTGTCGGATGGTCGTCGCGCTTAACCGAGATGCGCCGCGACACGGTGCGCAAAGCGCCCCAGGACGTCGGGCGGCAAGTTCCCGCCGACGACATAGTCGAACCCGTCCTTGCGCCAGAACACGAAGGTCCCCCAGTCGAGTTCGACACCGTCGATCTCGCCCGATCCCTCGGCGTCCTCGGCAGCGACGAACAGGGTGACGGTCACCTCGCGCGGACCGACATAGACGAGTTCGAGAGCCGAACCGCCATCCCACGGAACCAGCGCAACCCCTTGCAAGGTGAAAGCCCCGATCTTCTCGATAGCGCCGTCGGCCGCATCCAGCCCCCGCCATCCGATCGCGGTCGCCGCATCGCGTGCGCCCTCGACCGACAGCAGCGGATACCACGCCCGCATCGCACTGAACGTGGCATGGGCGTCGGCAGCCTCCTCGACGAACCGCGGCACCATCAGCCGGTCGAACAGCGGGCCGGCGAACGCCGCGAGAGAATGGGCCTGCCAGCCGATGGCGAGCAAAAGCAGCGCGGCAGCCGCTCGGACGGACCAGATCCGGACGGGATGCCCCCGCGTGCCCGCCAACCTGTCGGTCAGGCGACGGGTCCGCGGCGACGGCTGCCCGACGACGCGGTCGAGATGGGCCGCGAGCAGAGCCCGCTGCGCCCGGTAAAACGCTGCGCGTTCCCGGGCTTCGGCATCGGCCGCAAGCAGCGTCTCGATGCGGCGGCGGTCCTCCGTACTCAACTCGCCATCGACATAGGCGTTCAATTCATCGTCCGAGATGGGCTCGTTCATCTCTTGTCACTCCACAACGCGCAGGCGTCCGCGCGAAGCCCTGCCAAGGGCCTGCCGCAACGCTTCGCGGCCGCGGCCAAGCCGCGACATCACCGTACCGATGGGAACGTCCAGCATCCGGGCCGTGTCCTGATAGGACATGCCCTCGATGGCAACCAGAAGCAGAACCTGCTGCTGTTCATGCGGCAGCGTCTCAAGGACCCGGACCGTCTCGTCCAACTCGATCCGGTCATGCGCCTCCGGCGCCACCGATCCCGGCGCCGCTGCCGAGAGACTTTCGGCCGCACGAAGCCTGACATGGGTCCGGTGCAAGCCATCGCGATAGGTATTGCGCAGAATGCCGACCAGCCAGGGGCCGAGTTCGCGTTCGCGATCCCAGGTGCGTGCGCCCGCGATGGCCCTTGCAAGCGTCTCCTGCACAAGATCCTCGGCCTCATCCCGGTCGCGCAGCAACACGAATGCGATGCGACGCAGTCGGCCGACATGGGCGGAAAGTTCGTCTTCAGGGATCATCCGGGCGCCATCGCTCGATCCAGGGGCGTATCTGAACAGCAATACGCAACGGACGGCCACCTAATCCGGCGGCACGCGACGGCTAGGACGGATTCTGGCGCGGAACGTACTGAACGGTGGAACCGTCGGACGCGGTAAAGCGAACGCCGATCAGGACGCCTGCGTCGCTGTACCACAACTCGCGCTCATACTCGCCGGTGATGCGGAAATGCCGCGCCGGCACTTGCTGGCCCGCGACCGGATACAGGGCCGAGCCAAGGTCTTGGACGGCGATGCGCATCGGCTTGCCGCCGACGGTGCTGAACAGGCGCACCGCGTCCAGCGTATCGCGGTTCCACAGGCTGTCCGGCGCCGTTCCGGCAGCGGCCAACTCGCCATCGACGGGCTCCTCGTCCCGACGGCCCGCAATCCGCAGCGATCCCGCTTCGGCCGCGACCGACAGTTCGATAGGCGTGCCGTTGTCGTTGGTCCGCGACGTCACCGATCCGATACGGCCATCGCGCCAGACCTCATGCGAGCGGTGCTCGAACCGGTAGAAGGGGATCGAAAGGAGCCGGTAGTCGATATTGGTGCGGATATCGACCTCAAGCCGGTCCTCGTCGCGCTGGAAGCGATAGACATGCGTGCCGATGGGCTTGCCGTTGCGGACGATATCGAAGGCCAGGACCCCGTCATCCGGCACGGACCCGAACGACACGGACGCACCTGCGCCCACGGCCCAGGCCAGGGCCGCCGCGAAGACCGTCATGCCAATCCACCGTATACCGGACCGCCGCACCCGACCGTCCTCCTTCCGTCACGCTTCGGCCCGGCTATATGGGAAGCACCGGCGCGATGTAAAGGGGTTGCTACGTCGCAGGGCCATAGCCGCCGCCCGAGGGCGTCTGCAGCACGAACACGTCGCCCGGCCCCACCTCGGCCCGGTCCTGGCCGGTCATCTCGACCACCGTGCCGTCGGTGCGCTCGACCCAGTTGCGGCCGCATTCGCCCGGCGCGCCGCCCGCCATGCCGTAGGGCGGCACGCGGCGGTGGTTCGCCAGGATGACCACGTCCATCGCCTCCAGGAACCGCAGCCGGCGCACCACGCCGTCGCCGCCGCGACACCGTCCGGCGCCGCCGCTGCCCTGCCGGATGCCGAAGCTTTCCAGGATCACCGGATAGCGCCATTCCAGCACCTCGGGATCGGTCAGCCGGGTGTTCGTCATATGCGTGTGCACGGCCGAGGTGCCGTCGAAATCGGGCCCGGCGCCCGAGCCGCCGCAGACCGTCTCGTAATACTGGTGCCGCGCATTGCCGAAGGTGACGTTGTTCATCGTTCCCTGGCTGGCCGCCATCACCCCCAGCGCACCGAACAGCGTGTCGGTGATGACCTGGCTGGTCTCGACGTTGCCGGCCACGACCGCCGCCGGATATTTCGGCGCCAGCATGCTGCCCTCGGGGATCACGATCCGGATCGGCTTCAGGCAGCCCTCGTTGAGCGGGATGTTGTCGTCGATCAGGCATCGGAAGACGTACAGCACCGCCGCCCGCGCGACCGCAGTCGGGGCGTTGAAGTTCGTCGGCATCTGCGCGCTGGTGCCGGTAAAATCGACCACCGCCTCGCGCTTCGCCTTGTCGAAGGTGATGCGCACCTTGACCGCGGGCCCCTGGTCGAGCGGATAGGTGAACTCGCCGTCCTTCATGACGTCGATCACCCGGCGCACCGATTCCTCGGCATTGTCCTGCACATGGCGCATATAGGCATGCACCGTCTCCAGCCCGAACTGCTGGATCATGCGATGCACCTCGCGGACGCCCTTCTCGTTCGCCGCGATCTGGGCCTTGAGGTCGGCCACGTTCTGGTCGGGGTTGCGCGCCGGATAGCGGCCGGAGCCGAGCAGGTCGCGCAGCGCCTCCTCGCGGAAGGTGCCGGCATCGAGCAGCTTGAAGTTGTCGAACAGGATGCCCTCCTCCTCGACATGGCTGCTGTCGGGGGGCATCGAGCCGGGCGTGCGGCCGCCGATATCGGCGTGGTGGCCGCGGCTGCCGACGAAGAACAGGATGTCCTTGCCGGCCGGGTCGAAGACCGGCGTGATGACGGTGACGTCGGGCAGATGCGTGCCGCCGTTGTACGGCGCGTTCACGACGAACACATCGCCCGGCCGCATGGTGGCGCGGTTCTCGCGCAGCACCGTGCGCACGCTCTCGCCCATCGAGCCGAGATGCACCGGGATGTGCGGGGCGTTGGCGACGAGCTGCGCCTCGGCATCGAAAATCGCGCAGGAGAAGTCCAGCCGTTCCTTGATATTCACGGAATAGGCCGTGTTCTCCAGCGTGAAGCCCATCTGCTCGGCGATGGACATGAACAGGTTGTTGAACACCTCCAGCATCACCGGGTCGACCTCGGTGCCGATGGCGACCTGCCGCTTCAGCGCCACCACGCGGGTCAGCACCAGATGCCCCTTGGCCGTCAGCTCGGCCTGCCAGCCGGGCTCGACCACCGTCGTCGCCGTCGATTCCCGCAGGATCGCCGGACCGTCGACGCGGTCGCCGGGCAGCAGCGCGTCGCGGTCGTAGACCGGCGTGTCGTTCTCCTCGCCCGCCATATAGGCACGCACCGTGGCGAGAGTCGGCACCGCCCCTGTCCGCCCCCCGGTCTGGATCGTCTCCTCTGAGACGCCTGCCATACGGCCGATGACCTCGACCGACGCCGCCTCCACGATCAGGGGCTTGCCCGGCATGGTGAAGCCGTAGCGCTGACGGTAATCCTCCTCGAAGGCAGCGATCATCGCGGCCGGCGTCCCGAAGGGGACGATGTTGGCGGTGTCCGTGCCCTCGTAGCGGAGATGCACGCGGCGCAGCTCCTCGATCCGCTCGGCCGGAACCTGCTGCTGGCGCAACTCGCCCATCGCGTCCTCGACGAGCGCGTCCAGGGTCGCCGCGACGGCACCGACACTGGCGTCGCTCAACCGCACCTCAACCGCCTTCTCGCGGAGCGCCCGCACATCGGCAAGGCCCATGCCATAGGCCGACAGCACGCCGGCGAAGGGATGGACCAGCACCTTGGTCATGCCCAGCGCATCGGCCACCAGGCAGGCATGCTGGCCGCCCGCACCGCCGAAGCAGTTGAGGGTGTAGCCGGTCACGTCGTAGCCGCGCTGGACGGAAATCTTCTTGATCGCATTGGCCATGTTCTCGACCGCGATCTTGAGGAACCCGTCGGCCACCGCGGCCGGGCTGCGCCGGTCGCCGGTGCGCGCCTGGATGTCCTCGGCCAGCGCCGCGAATTTCTCGCGCACCACCTCGGCATCCAGCGGCTGGTCCTGGTTCGGCCCGAACACATGCGGGAAGTAGTCGGGCTGCAGCTTGCCCAGCATGACGTTGCAGTCGGTGACGCAGAGCGGCCCGCCGCGCCGGTAGCAGGCCGGCCCCGGATTGGCGCCGGCGGATTCCGGTCCGACACGATAGCGCGCACCATCGAAGAAGCAGACCGAGCCGCCGCCCGCCGCCACGGTATGGATCATCATCATCGGCGCACGCATGCGCACGCCCGCGACCAGCGTCTCGAAGGCCCGCTCATAGGTACCGTTGTAATGCGCGACATCGGTCGAGGTGCCGCCCATGTCGAAGGAGATGATGCGGTCGAACCCGGCCTGCGCCGCGGTCTCCACCGCGCCCACGATGCCCCCGGCCGGGCCCGAGAGGATCGCGTCCTTGCCCTGAAACAGATGCGCATCGGTCAGGCCGCCGTTCGACTGCATGAACATCAGCCGCGTATCGCCCAGCTCGGAGGCGACCTGATCGACGTAGCGGCGCAGCAGCGGCGACAGATAGGCGTCGACGACGGTGGTGTCGCCGCGCCCGACAAGCTTCATCAGGGGGCTGGTGCCGTAGCTGGTCGAGACCTGGGTGAACCCTATCTCACGCGCGATCTCGGCAACGCGCAGCTCGTGGCGCGGGTAGCGATAGCCGTGCATAAAGACGATGGCCACCGAGCGGATACCGTCGGCATAGGCGGCCCGAAGTTCCGACGCCGCCGCGTCTTCATCGAGTTGGGCCAGCACCTCGCCCTGGGCGGTTACGCGCTCGTCGATCTCGACGACGCGCTCATACAGCATTTCCGGCAGCACGATGTGCCGGTCGAACAACCGGGGGCGCGCCTGATAGCCAATGCGCAGCGCGTCGCGGAATCCCCGCGTGATCGCGAGCAGGGTCCGGTCGCCCTTGCGCTCCAGCAGGGCATTCGTGGCGACCGTCGTGCCCATCTTGACGGCATCGATGCGGGCGGCGGGAATCGGTTCGTCCTTGCCGGCCCCCAGCAGATCGCGGATGCCTTGCAGCGCGGCGTCCCGGTAGTGCTCAGGATTTTCCGACAGCAGCTTGTGCGTGACGATCCGGCCTTCGGGGCTGCGCGCGACGATGTCCGTGAAAGTGCCCCCGCGGTCGATCCAGAACTGCCATCCCCCCGCGCCCGCGCCGCCATTTGCCATGGTTCCGTTCCCTGAGACGTTTCGTCGCGTCATTCATCCGACACACGGCGCCGCTTGGCAACCCGACGCCGTTCAAATAGGTGAATGCGTGTGGGCGGCCCAATGGACGAGTATGGCGGGACGCGGGCGGCCCCTTTCAGGAATGCCAAGGGATGCGGAGATTCACGGCCGCGACGGCGGTGTGGCGGTTCGGCTGCTTCGCGGCGGCGACGGCGCTTGCCGGCTGCGCGGACGGCGGAATGAACCGGAATCCCGCCGCGGATAAGGCCGCACCGGCGAG
>JBFWNZ010000131.1:0-9832 GCA_050250795.1 Alphaproteobacteria bacterium
CGAGGTGCCGGTCGAGACGAGAAGAGCGGTCAGCACGAAGGGCCAGAGATAGCCGGTGGCGCCGAATGCCAGACCGATCAGGACCATGATCAACCCCGCCTGGCTGATCCGCAGGCCGCCATAGCGGCGGATGAAATTGCCGCAGCCCATGGTGGAGACGACCTGCCCCACCGCGGCGAGGCTCACATAGACCCCGGCATAGGCCGCCGACACACCGAGATCGGGAATGGCCGCCGGCGCAACGATGGGCACGGCCGATTTCGCCGTGGTCGCCAGCGACTGCTGGAAGAACATCGAGACGAGGGCGAGAAGGAGCGGGCTTTTCACGCGGCGCGTCGGAGAATTCGATGCAGATGGACCGGACGAGGAGCGCCCATACTACACGGCCTGTGCAGGAGAGCCAGCCTCGGTGCTAATCGCGCTCGAACGGCGCGTCGTTCTGCGCCTGTGTCAGGACACGTTGCAGATCGTCCAGTCCGAAGGGCTTGGCCAGAACGGCATGCGCCCCCAACCGCTCGGCGAACCGCAAAAAATCCAGGTTCCGTGTCGGGCCGCCGCCCGACATCGCGATGATCTTGATCTCGCGATGACTGCGACGGATTTCCATGATCGTCTCGATCCCCTCCTTTTCGGGCATGATGATGTCGGTCAGGACGACATCGGGGACGATCTCGCGCAGTTTCTGGATGCCTTCCACGCCATTGCCGGCCGTCGTCACGCGATGGCCGAGGCGTCCAAGCATCGCTTCGACGGTCACTCGCACGGGTGGGTCGTCGTCGATCAGCAGAATATGCAATGTCTTTCCCACGGCGCGTCAGGTTCCGGGCTCATCCCACGGCGGCCGCCGAACCGTCGTCGGAGGTCTCCATGCGACGCAGCGCCGTCTCCAGATCGACCGCGCGCATCGGCTTTCCGATCAAGTACCCCTGCACCGTATCGACGCGCAGTTCGCGCAGATATGCAAGCGCTTCCGGCGTCTCGACGCCTTCCGCGCACACCTTCAGGTTCAGGTTGCGTGCAAGGTCCGCGATGGAACGAGCGATAACCCGTGCTTCCTCGCTCGTCTCGATTTCCAGGGTGAAGGATTTGTCGATCTTGATCTCCGAAAACGGCAGCCGGAACAGCTGCACCAGCGATGAATACCCGGTTCCGAAATCGTCGATCGAAAGATCGAAGCCCTTCAGACGGAACCGCGCCAGAACGTCCATGCTCTTGCAGGCATTGGCCATGGCCGCCGTCTCCGTCACCTCGACCGTCAGCTTCGTGCGATCCACGCCCTGGGCGTCCAGCAACGCCGCGATCCGGTCGGGCAGCCCCAGGTCGTCGAGAAGAATCGACGAAACATTCACCGCCACGTTCAGCGGCACCCCCGCAGCCGCCCAGATGCGCATCTGTCGAGCCACGTCGCGCAAGACCAGATCGGTCAACGGCGCAATCAGGCCGGTACGTTCCGCCAGAGGGATGAATTCCATCGGCGGAATCGTACCGAGCCGGGGATGCTGCCAGCGGACCAGCGCCTCGACGCCCGTGATACGCTCCCGCCCCTCCTTCAGGCACATCTTGGGCTGATAGGCGACGAAGAACTCGTTGACCGCGATCGCACGGCGCAGATCGTCTGCGCTTACGCCCGCATCGACCTTCCGCGCAGTGCCCAGCAAGGCTTCCAGTGCGGAAACATCGACAGGCTTCTGCAGCCGGCCGAGCATCCGCAGCCCTTGCTCCTTTCCGAGCCGTTCGGCGGTCGCCAGCGTCCTCGCATCCACCCCGCTCAACAGCAGGATGGCGGCCTGGCATTTCATGTCCGACAATTGGCGCAGGAGCGTGACGCCATCCGCAGACGGCATCTGAAGGTCGAGTACGATGACGGTCGGATCGAAACTGCGCATCTTGGCCGACAGCATCGTCGGATCGGACAAGGTCGCCGCCACAAACCCCATCCCGTAGGAGACATCGGCAACGAGATCGCAGATGTCTTGTTCGTCATCGACAGCCAACAACCTGTCCGAATTGTTCTCAGTCTCTGCCATGTTGAACCTGCCCTCCCCGTTTCCGGCGGTCGCCACCGCCGACATGCGCCGTCCCTTCTTGGCGCCGGGACCGTCAGGACGGTCGCGCGGCGGCGCCCTTCGTCTCCAGCAACTCACGCACCCGGCGCGCCAAATCCTGATTGCGGAAGGGTTTGGAGATGAAGCTGACATCCGACGTCATGGTCCCGTTGCGCGACAGGGCCTCCCGCGGATAGCCGGACATCATCAGAAGCTTCGTCGCCGGCCATCTGGTCCGGACCTGTTCCGCGAGTTGCGGACCGTTCATGCCGCCGGGCATCACGACATCGGTGATCATCAGATGCACCGGTGCATTCCGTTCGAGAACCTCCAATGCCTCCGCCCCCGATCCCGCTTGAAGGATGCGATATCCCAGGCCCCGGAGGGTCAGCGTCACCGTCATCCTCACATCGAGGTTGTCTTCGACGATGAGAACCGTCTCTTCGCCGGACGTATCCAGTTCGCCGGCGTTGTCCGGTTCAGCAGCATGCGCCGGTTCGTCCGTCTGCGGGAAATACATCCGGACCGTCGTGCCGATCCCAACCTCGCTATAGACCGACACATGCCCCCCGGATTGTTTCACGAATCCATAGATCATGCTCAGACCGAGTCCGGTTCCCTTCCCGATCTCTTTTGTCGTAAAGAACGGTTCGAATACATGCTCAAGGACGTCGGGCGGAATTCCGGTTCCAGTGTCGGTCACGGCAATCTGAATGTAGTTTCCTGGCTCAACTTCGAGATGATTCATCGAATAAGAATCGCTCAAATTCTTCTTCGCGATCTCGATTGTCAGCTTGCCGCCATGCGGCATGGCATCGCGCGCATTGATCGCCAGATTGAGCAAAGACGTTTCGAACTGACTCACGTCCATCCTCGCGCAGAGACCGGCATCGTGCGATATGACGGCGACTTCGATATTCTCTCCCAGTGTCCGTCGCATCAGCGGCCCTATCTCCGCCACCATTGCATTCACATCGACAACCGTCGGCTCCAGAACTTGACGCCGCGAGAAAGCAAGCAGCCTTCGCGTAAGATCGCCCCCCCTTTGGGCCGAACCCAAGGCCCGACGCGCAAGCGACCGACACCGTTCGTCCATATCCGGCGATCGTTCCAGCAGTTGCAGATTCCCGATGATGACGGTGAGCAGGTTGTTGAAGTCATGCGCAATTCCTCCGGTCAGCTGACCGACGGCATCCATCTTCTGGATATGATTCAATTGCGCCGTAAGCTGCCGATGCTCGGTGATGTCGGCAAAGACACCGAGCATTCCGATGACGGTACCTTCCTTGTCCCGCAGCGGCACTTTGCTGGTACGCAGGATGAAGGTTCCTCCGTCCGCCTTTTCCAGCTTCTCTTCCAGATCGAGAATAGGTTCGCCGGTTCCCATTACTTTAGCGTCTATACTTCGGAAAAACTCTGCGTTCTCATCCGGAACGCCAAGGTCGAAATCCGTCTTCCCGATCAAATCCTCCGGCGCGTCGAATCCCAGAAACTGGGCAAACCGCGTATTGCAACCGACGAATGTGGATGATCGATCCTTCCAGAACACATATTGCGGGATCGATTCGATGATATTCTCGATAAGATGCTGCTTCTCCCGCAGTGAAATCTCTCGCCGGATTTCCTCCGTTACATTCCGGCCTGTCGTCCGGTATCCGGCGAACCCACCCTGGGAATCGAAGAAAGGCTTTCCATTCGCCAGCAGGCAAAGCCGTTCGCCATCGGGTCGGCGCATCCAGTATCGGAACTCCCGGAAAGAAAGATGGTTGCGGAACCGCTTCTCCAGGTTCGGCCATGAATTTTCGGCCTCCAGTTCCAGCCAATCTAGTTCCCAGCGCGTGTGCCCAAGGACTTCCTCTGCCCGGCGTCCGCAGGCCTTCAGGAAATTCTCGGAAACATAGGTAATCCGATAATCCGGCCCGGATTCGGTCAGGTAATCCGAGGCAATGTCGCTGAAGTCCCGGAACCGTTGTTCGCTCTCGCGCAACGCGTCTTCGGAACTGCGCCGATCGAGCAGCAAGCCGAGTTGCGCCGCGACGGCCCCGATCGTGCCGGTAAGGCGTTCGTCCGCAAAAACGCCCTTTTCGAACGCGAAAAAGACCAGAACGGCAAGGCAGTCTTCATCCTCGCCAATGACCGGCACCGCCAAAACGCTTCTAAGACCGCATTCCAGCGCGACTCGATGGCGGCGGAAGACCGAAGGATCGGCTGTCGAGACATCTTCGATGCTCTCGGCCGAACGGCTTTGCCAGACGCGTCCGAGCAGCCCTTCACCAATCTTGAAGCGATAGTTTTCGCTGAATTCCGAGAACAACCTGGTCCGCGGATCCGCGTTCGACCAGCCGTGACAGATTGCCAGTTCTTCGCCGCCATCGACGGACCGCCAAGCCTCGCCATAGGGCCATTCCATGCGTTTACAAATGCTGCCGACCACATTGGCCAGCGCCGTCTCGACATCCGGCGCAGCCTGGATCGTCCGCGCGACCTGGATGAGCAACGCGTTCTCGGTCTCTGCCCGCAGTCGCTCGGTCACGTCGCGGACGACGCAGACGATCCGATGCGGCCGGCCGTCGTCATCGAGTACCGGCGCCTTGGTCGTGGATGTCCATCGCGAGACGCCGTCCGCCGACGACCAACGTCGCACGCGGTCGGTGATCGTGACGCCCTCATTCAGAACCCGCTCATCCTCCTCACGGCCCAATCGGCCGAACTCGGCCGGCAGGACTTCTTCCGCCGTGCGGCCGAGCGCCTGCTCCGGCCGTTCCAAACCCAGATAGCGCACCGCCGCCGAGTTCATTTCGATATAGCGGAAATTCCGGTCCTTGAAATAAACCCCGTCGGGAAGGCTCTCCAGAAGGTCCCGGAACAGGCGCAATTCGCCCTTCACCGCATCCGTTCGCGCATGATGCTCTGCCGCACGTCGGACGGTTGCCGCAAGTTCGTCTTTATTCCACGGCCGGGCGACGCAGCCGAAGAGGGTGCCGTCGTTCACGGCCTCGATCACGCTCGCGAAATCCCCCCGCGGGGATACGAGAAGGCGCTCCGCGCGACTGATCGTGCGAACCCCGCGCAGAAATGCGATCCCTTCATCCGCCGAACCGCGCTCGGCAAGAACAACCGCCAGATTCGGCCTTGCACCGAGGACGGCGCGCGCCTCTTCGGTCGAGCGCACGGGATAGACGTCGAAAAACGGCTTGAGGATATCCGCCGCCGCGCCGCAGCTCGCGGTATCTACATCGAAAACAAGTACGTCCTGTTTGACCGTGCCAAGCACGCCTGTTCGCTTCATCGCCAGAATGGTCCGCCGACGAAGCTCCTCCCTCTTACATAAACTGCCTTTCCATCCATGCGGGTCTTTTGCCCGCTATGGTCGTATCAGGCTGCGCCGAACTTGATTAACGAATAGTTAATAACGCGCCTTCACAACTTGTCCGCACAAGATAATCCGCCTCCGTTACGGAATAAACGGACGCCTCCCCGGTCATCCCTGGGGCAAGCCGGCTTCGACGCAACTTCACCGCATCGGCGGCGAACAAAGGCCGGTCCCATCTGCCCACGGGCAGCACATTATGGATCCAAGGAGGTACACGATGGCCGACACAATGATCGCTCCCAGCGCCCAGTCGGCGCGCGGTCGCCCCAGCCAGATCGAAACCGACGATGCGATCATCACCTTCCGCGACATGCATCACCAGCAGGATGTCCCGGTCGCGGACGACGAAACACCCACCGACGACGTCGCCCAGGACGACACGGACACGTCCGACGACACCGATACGGTGACGGACGACGAAACGGCCCAGGACGAATCCGACACTTCGGACGATGAGGCGGCCGAGGACGAGACCGGCGATACCTCGGACGACGACGAAACCGCCGAAGACGAAACCGATACGCCGGATGACGAAGATGTCGCCGCGGCGCAGATCTCCTTCGGCGGCCCGGAGGTCGATGTGGAGTCGGGCTCTGCTGCTGCGGACATCATGTTCGGACGCGGCGGGAGCGACATTCTCCAGGCCGGTGACGGCGATGACATGCTGTTCGGCAATGCCGGCGACGATGCGCTGTTCGGCCAAGCCGGGAATGACATGCTGTTCGGCGGCGCTGGCAACGACCTGATCCAGGCCGGAGACGGCGACGACATGCTGTTCGGCAATGCCGGCAACGACCTGTTGATGGGCGGGGCCGGAAACGACACCGTGCTGTCCGGTGCCGGTGACGACCGGGTTCTTGCCGGCGAAGGCAACGACATCGTCCTCGGACAGGCCGGCAGCGACACGCTGCTGGGCGAAGCCGGCGACGACGTGATGCTTGGCGGCCAGGGTGACGACATGCTGATCGGCGGCGAAGGCGACGACATGCTGCATGGCGGAGCCGGTGCCGACATCTATGCCTTCGGCAGCGACAGCGGCGTCGACAGCATCCTCGACTTCATGATCGGCGAGGACGTCGTCCAGGTGGAAGCCGGAGCGAACGGTTCCGAGTTCGCCACATCGGCCGACCTGTTCGCGATGGTCTCGGAGAACGAGAACGGGGACTCGGTCCTCGATCTCGGCAACGAGAACACCGTGACGCTGGTCGGCGTCGATTTGGACGACCTGTCCGAATCCGACTTCGCAATCGCGTAACGGACCGTAAGGACCGCAGCGTGGGGAGGGGCCGTCGCATCGCGGCCCCTCCTTCCTGCGTCCGCGGGAGCCCCCGAAAACAACACGGAACGCAATGCCATGAGCAACCGCGTGACCGCTGCGCTTCGGGCCTGCCGCCCCGCCTTTGCCGGGGCCGCCGCCTTCAGCTTCGTCATCAATGCCCTCGCCCTGGCCGTCCCTCTCTTCACCTGGCAGCTTTTCGACCGTGTCCTGTCGAGCCACAGTACCGACACGCTGATCGCTCTGGCCGGTGTGACAATTGCCGGCCTGGCCGTCGCGGGCCTGCTGGAGGTCGTGCGCTCGCGAACATTCGTCCATGTCAGCGCCTGGATCGATGCCACACTCGGCGGAGTGGTGCTGGCGCAAGGCGTCCAATCCGCCATGCAACGCGGCACGGGCACCTCGACGCAAGGCCTGCGCGATTTGGGCACCGTGCGCGGCTTCCTGACCGGAACGGGGCTGCTGCACCTGTTCGACGCCCCGTGGGTGCCGATTTTCATCGGCGCCGTCTGGCTGCTCCATCCCTCCCTCGGAACCATCGCGACCGTCGGCGGTATCCTTCTCTTCTGCCTCGTCCTGCTCAACGAATTCGCAACCCGACGGATACTGGAGCAGGCGAATGCCCTGAATGCCAAAGCCATGACCCAGGTGGACAGCACGATCCGCAGCGCCGAAGCCGTCGAGGCGATGGGCATGCTGCCGGCCGTCCTCAACCTTTGGAACCGTCAATCGCGGACCGTCACGGCCCTGCAGAACCGCGCCAGCAACCGTGCCGGCCTGATCCAGGCCGCCGCCAAGTCTCTGCGCATGATCCTGCAGGTGACGATCCTCGGAACCGGCGCCTATCTGGTGATCAACGCGGAACTGTCGGCGGGGGCGATGATCGCGTCCTCGATCATCCTCGCCCGTGCTCTGGCGCCCGTCGAGCATATGGTCGGCACCTGGCGCGGCTTCGTCTCTGCACGCGGCGCCTATCGGCGTCTGCGCCGGCAGGACGACCGGACGCCGCTGGACCGAGGCGCCTTTCATCTGCCGGCCCCGGCGGGTCATCTCGTGGCAGACGGCGTGACGCTGCTCATGCCCGGCCGCGAGCGACCGGTTCTCCATCGTGTCTCCTTCTCTCTGGAGCCGGGCGACAGGCTGGCCGTGATCGGTCCGTCCGCGGCCGGCAAGTCATCGCTGATGCGGCTATGCATGGGCGTGTGGCGTCCCGATGGCGGACGCGTCCGTCTGGACGGAGCCGATATCTCGCACTGGAACCGCGAGGAACTCGGCTGCCATATCGGCTATCTGCCACAAGCCGTGGAACTGTTCGAGGGCAGCGTGCGCAGCAATATCGCGCGCATGGCAGAGGCGGATGACGCAGCGATTCTGGCAGCGGCCCGCCTCGCCGGAGCGCATGAGACGATCCTGCAACTGCCTCAGGGCTATGACACACCGGTCGCATCGGGTGCGGCCAACCTGTCCGGCGGGCAACGGCAGTTGATCGGTCTTGCCAGGGCGTTGTTCGGACAGCCCCGGCTGCTCGTCCTGGATGAACCCAACGCCAATCTCGATGCTGCGGGAGACGCCGCATTGCGGCGAGCCCTGGAGGCGGTGAAGCGGCTGGGGATCACGACCATCGTCGTGACGCATGTGCCCAGTCTGCTGGCGCATACCGACAAGGTGCTTTCGCTGCGCAACGGACAGGTCCGCGTGTTCGGCCCGACGCAACAGGTCCTGGCTGCCCAAAACGCCAGTTCAACCCAGGCCGGCACGCGGTTCGAAGCGCCGAGGAGGCCAATCGCGGCGCGGCCGATTCCCGCGGAGATACGCCCATGAGCCAGCATGCTACGGATTCGCTTCGGCTGCCTGGGGATACGGCACGCCCCGGAATTGCGCGCGGTCCGCTGCGCGCCGGGTTGACCATTGTGACGGTCGCCATTGGCGGGTTCCTGCTCTGGAGCGCCCTTGCCCCGCTTTCCAGCGCCGCGATCGCGCGCGGCAGCGTGATGGTCGACAGCCATCGCAAGACCATCCAGCATCTGGAAGGTGGAATCGTGAAGGATATTCTGGTCCGCGACGGCCAGAAGGTCGTGCAGGGCGACATTCTGGTCCGGCTGGACGACACGCAAGCCCGCGCCTCCCTCGCCCAGATCGAGGGCCGCTATCTGGCAGCGTTGGCCCGCGAAGCGCGGCTGCGTGCCGAACAGGCAGGACAAGACCGCATCGCCTTTCCAAGGGTTTTGATGGAAGGCCGCAACATTCCGGAAATCCACGACATCATGCTGGGCCAGGAAAACATCTTTGCCGCCAACCGCCAGTCGCTGTTGGGACAGATCGATATCCTGGAAAAGCGCATCGCGCAGTCGGGCAAGGAAATCCAAGGGCGAGCCGCGGCGATCCGATCCGCGGACGAGCAACTGGCGCTCATCAAGGACGAACTGGACGGGGTACAGAGCCTTTATGCGAAAGGCCTCACCACGAAGCCGCGCCTGGTAAAGCTGCAACGCGAGATGGCTGCCATTTCCGGCGACCGCGGCGGGCATGTGGCGGAGATCGCCGAATCCCGCGACCGCGTGGCCGAATCCAGAGCCAAGATCCTCGACCTGCGGAATACCCAGGCCAATCGTGTCGCCACCGATCTTCGCGAGGTTCAGGACAGTCTGGCAGAACTCAAGGAAACCATGACCGCCGCGCGAGATGTGCTGGCCCGGACGGCGATCAGGGCCCCCGAGGACGGCATCGTCCTGAACACCCAGGTCCACACGCCGGGCGGCGTGATCGGCGCGGGCGAGCCGTTGCTGGACCTGATGCCTCAAAACGACCGGATGGTGGTGGATGCGCGGATCGACCCGCGCGACATCGATGTCGTGCGGCCCGGCCTGCCGGCCCGAATCCGGCTGAGCGCCTACAAGCACCGCACAACGCCGACGCTCGACGGGGCCGTGGTCGATGTCTCGGCCGACGCGTTGGTGGACGAGAAAACGGGAGACGAATTCTATCTCGCCCGGATCGAGGTCGCGCCGGAAGCGCTCAAGACGGTGCCCGACGTCGAGTTGTATCCCGGGATGCCGGCCGAGGCGATGATCGTGACCGGCGAAGGCACCGTCATCGATTACCTGATGTCGCCCGTAAACGATCTGTTCGCCCGCGCGA
>JBFWNZ010000132.1:0-9765 GCA_050250795.1 Alphaproteobacteria bacterium
TACAGGACATGCCCCGGCCCTGCCGGCGAGAACTGGATGCGCCAGAAGCTGGCATCGGTGCTGTTCGGATCGCCGTCCTTCGCGCTCAGCCGGATGAAGGGGTTTTCGCCGGTCAGGATGACGCGGTTCGGGTCTGCGACGCTCATGGCTGTTCCTCCCGGTTTTTTGCCAGATTAGCCGCACGCGCCCGCAAGGGCGACTGCCCAGATTCTAGAGAAAAGCGCGCAGATAGCGCCGGATGAGCAGCAGCGCCAGCAGCCCCTGCGCCGCCATCGCCACGGTCGCGATCGGCGCCGTCAGCGCGTCCGCCAGAAAGCCCAGATAGAAGAAGCCCAACGGGCCGCTGCCGATGCACACCGACAGCACGCCGAGCAGCCGGGCGCGCATCTCCACCGGCGCGTAGAGATAGACCAGCGTCGTCTGCATCACATTGAAGCCGGCGCCGCCGATACCCACGATCAGCAGGGCGATGGCGGCCAACGGCACAGAGGGGGCGGTCGCGAACACCATGATAGTGGCCAGGTACACGACCACGCCGCACAGATAGAGGCGGCCATACCATTCCCGCCGGCCCATGGCGGCGATGGCCAGCGCCCCGGCGAACGCCCCGATCCCGTCCAGCCCGGCCAGCAGCCCGACCCCTTCGGGTCCCAGATGCAGATAATCGCGGCCGATCACCGGGATCATGCTGGTGAAGGGCCAGCCGAAGACGTTGAAGATGATCGTGACGAGGAAAACCCCGATCAGGCGTCGGTCGCCGCGCAGCCATGCCAGCCCCTCGCGCAGACCCGTCAGGACCGGAACCGATGTGCCGGCCCCGGTGCGGCTGCGGACATCCACCCGCAGCGCCGCGGCCAACCCCAGCACATACAGGCCCGTCGCGAGCCAATAGACGCCGGCGATGCCGAAATGCGCGAGCATCAACCCGCCCAGGACCGGACCCAGCATCCGCGTCGCGTTGTTGCTGCCGACATCGATGGACATCGCCGGCCCCATCCGATCCAGCCCGACCACGTCGCCGATCATCATCCGGCGGATCGGGTTGTCGGTGGCCCAGCCGATGCCGCCGATGAAACTGACGACGGCCAGATGCCAGACGCGCAGCATGCCGAGCTCCGCCAGCACGCCGACGGCCGCGGTCGTCGCCATCATCGCGATCACGGTGACGATCAGCGCCGTGCGCCGCTCCAGCCGGTCCGCCGCCGCGCCCAGCACCGCGCCGAACAGGCCCAGCGGCAGCAGCCGCAGCATCGCCAGCAATGCCACGACGAAGGCGGAATGGGTTTCCTGATAGGCGAAGACGCCGACCGCCAGCATTTCCAGCCAGCGGACCACGAACATCACGCAGCCGACGAACCACAGCCGCCGGAAATCCGGAATGGAAAGGACGCGCTCTGTCACGAGGAGTCGGATCGGGGGCAAGGGCGGGGGCCGGGGCGATCCTGGCACCGATGCCCCGGATTGTCACGCTGCGGCTAGAATATCCAGGCGATCAGCAGCCAGAGAACCACGAAGAAGCCGCCGAATCCGGCAAGCATGTACTGGAATTCGCCGAGCAGCCCGTCCCCGGCCGCAATGGCCATCACGATGAAAACCGCCAGGGTGACGATGAAGGCCGCCACAGCGGCCTGCTTCATCCCCACGCCGGGCTCCAGATGCTCGGCCAGGATGGGAAAGCCGAAGAACACCAGCAGCGCCCCGGCCAGAACCACGGCCGCCGCAATGGCCAGGAACAACCGCGTCGACCGCCGCTGGTCCTCGATATCCTCGCGGTTGGAGCGCCGGCCGGCCATCCGCATCAGCCCGTCAGGTCGCGGATTCGGGCGGGATCTGGCATGCCCTTCACCATCACCTCGGGCTGGTCGCCCGCGGAATAGACCTCGATGTCGCCGGTCCCGAACATGCGCTGAAACAGGCTCTGATAGACGCGCACGGAGCGGATGCTGGCGAGCCGCAGCTCCACTCGGCGCTTGGACAGGATGCCCTCTTCGTAGCGCAGCTCCTCGCTCGTGATGGTCAGCTTCTTCGCCCGCGAGGAGAGGTACCAGACCATCAGCAGCAGGATCCCGATGGCGACCGGAACCAGCAGCAGGCACAGGATGAAGCCGAGCGGATTGTTCCGGAACATCGGCGGATGCGCTTCATAGAGAATCGTCTCGGTCATCGTCCTTCCTCATCCCTGCCGGAGCGGCACTGTAATCCCGCTGCGCCCGTCCGGCCAGCGGCGGAACGGTAGCCCCGCCGGGCGAAGCCCGCTACCTTCGCGAGGTCAGCAGGAAAGAAACGCATGCTCCGCCTCTCGGTTCTGGACCAATCCGTGGCCACCGCCGGCCGCCCTCCGGCCACCGCGATCCGCGACACAGTCGCACTCGCCCGGCATTGCGAAGCGCTGGGCTATGCCCGGTTCTGGGTGTCGGAGCATCACAACCACCCGACCATCCTCGGCACCGCTCCCGAGATCATGGTCGCGGCCATCGCCACAACGACACGGCGCATCCGCGTCGGCAGCGCCGGCGTGATGCTGCCCCACTATTCCGCCTTCAAAGTCGCCGAGCAGTTCCGCGTCCTCGACGCGCTGGCGCCGGGGCGGATCGATCTGGGCGTCGGCCGCGCGCCCGGCTCCGACGGCCGCACCGCCTATGCCCTGCACCCCATGGCCGACCAGCGGCCGAATCAGTTTCCGGCGGATGTCCGCGACCTGCGCTGCTGGATCGGCGGCGAAGCGCTGCCGGAGGGACACCCCTTTGCCAGCCTGCGCGCCAATCCGCAGGGCGAGACGGTGCCGGAACTCTGGATTCTCGGCAGTTCGATGTACGGCGCCCAGGTGGCCGCGCATTTCGGCCTGCCCTATTGCTTTGCCTGGTTCTTCACCGACGGCCAGGGCGGTGCGGAGGCGCTGGAAACCTATCGCACCACCTATCAGCCGAGCCCGCGCCACCCCGAGCCGCATGCCGCCATCTGCGTCTGGGCACTGGCCGCGGACACCGACGAGGCGGCGCAGCATCACTTCACCTCGCGCGCCCGCTGGCGCCTGTTCCGCGACCGCGGCATCTATCTCCCGGTCGAACCCCCGGACGAGGCCGCCGCGCATTCCTATACGGAGATGGAGGCCTTTCGCATCGCCCAGCTGCGCGAAAAGGAGTTCGTCGGCACCGGCCCCGCCGTCGCCGCTCGCATCAAGGATCTCGCCGGGCAGCTCCAGGTGCAGGAGGTCGCGGTCGTCACCTGGGCCTATCACGAGGAGGCGCGCCGCCGCAGCTATGCCCTGCTGGCACCGGAATTCGGCCTGATCCCCGAGAGACCCGAGGCCGCGGATCGAGAGCCATGACCGATACCGACACCGCCCCATCGACCCGGATATCGGTCGATGGCAACGAATACCGCATGATCGACCTGCACCGGGCAGCCGGCGCGAGATTGACGGCCCTGCCCGTGGTCCTGCGCCTGCTGCTTGAGAACGTCCTTCGCCATCAGAGTGGCGCGGCGCGGGATGCGGCCGCCGCGGCCTTGCTTGCCTGGCCGGACACGGGCACCAGCGAAGCCGAGATTCCGTTCCAACCGGGCCGCGTGCTGATGCACGACACCACCAGCACCCCGGCACTGGTCGATATCGCGGCGATGCGCGACGCGCTGGCGGAGGCCGGCGTGAATCCCGATGTTCTGAACCCGACCTTGCCGGTGGATGTCTCGGTCGACCACTCGCTTGCCGTCGAGGCGTACGCCCGTTCGGACGCCCCGCTGGTGAATCTCGAGCACGAGATTCGACGCAACCAGGAGCGCTATCGGTTTCTGCGCTGGGCATCGGCGGCGTTGCAGGGCGTCCGTATCCATCCGCCCGGCACCGGGATCATGCACACCATCAACCTGGAGCAGCTGGCGACGGTCGTCACGACCGAGATGCGCGGCGGCCATGCCTGGGCCGTACCGGATGTCATGCTGGGCACCGACAGCCATACGCCGATGGTGAACGGCATCGGCGTGCTCGGCTGGGGAGTCGGCGGGCTTGAGGCACAGACCGTCATGTTCGGCGTGCCGACCGTCCTGCGCATCCCGGACGTGATCGGCGTGCATCTGACGGGGCGGTTGCGCCCCGGCGTGCAGGCCACCGACCTCGCCCTGACCGTTACCCAGCGGCTTCGCGCCATCGGCGTGGCCGGCGAGTTCGTCGAGTTCTTCGGCCCCGGCGTCTCGACGCTCGCGGCCGGAGAGCGTTGCGTAGTCGCGAACATGGCACCGGAATACGGCGCATCCTGCGGCTACTTTCCCATCGACGATGCCACCCTTGCCTATTTGCGGCAGACCGGCCGGGACGACGCGCATCTGGCCCTCATCCGGGCCTATGCGCATGCCGCGGGCCTTTGGTTCGATCCGGAGAGCCGTCCCCGCTTCACGCGCACCGTCGAAATCTCGCTCGCGGATATCGACCTGCATGTCGCCGGACCGCGACGCCCCCAGGATCTCCTGCCGTTGCGGGCCACCGGCGAGGCTCTGTCCAGGATCGGCTTTGCGCCGGTGCAGCGTCATCCCCGGCTGCCACGGCATGCCATCGCACTCGCCGCGATCACAAGCTGCACCAACACCTCCGACCCCAGGCTGCTCGTCGCCGCCGGTCTGGTGGCGCGCAAGGCGCGCGCACGCGGCCTGTCCGTACCGGAATGGGTGAAGACGTCGCTCGCCCCCGGATCGCCTGCCGCGGCCTCCTATCTTGCCCGCGCCGGCCTCGATGACGACCTAGCCGCCGTCGGCTTCCAGATCGTCGGCTATGGCTGCACCACCTGCATCGGCAACTCGGGGCCGCTGCCTGAGATCATCCGCGACGCCATGTCCGCAGGACAGGTGCATCCGGTGGCGGCGCTCTCGGGAAACCGGAACTTCCCCGGGCGCGTCCATGCCGATCTGGACCTCGGCTTCCTGATGTCGCCCCCCTTGGTCATCGCCTTTGCCTTGGCGGGCGACGCCGAACGGAACCTGCGCGACGAGCCGGTGCAGATTGCACCCGACGGACAGCCGGTCAGCCTGGCCGACCTTTGGCCGTCGCCGTCGGAGATCGACGCCTGCCTGGCATCTGGGCTCGATCGCGATGACTTCAAACGCGATTTCGTCCGCGCCAGCGCGAATCGGGCTTGGCATGCACTGCCCAGCGCGGACAGCGCGCGCTTTCCCTGGGGCCCAGGGTCGACCATCCTCCGGCGACCGCCATTCGCGGCCGCCTCGGCGGGTTCGCTGCTCGGCCGCTACAGCGCCCACCCGCTGATCGTCATGGGCGACGACGTGACGACGGATCACATCTCGCCGGCAAGCGGCATTCCCCGCGACAGCGGCGTGGCGGATTTCCTCGTCTCGCAAGGCGACGACCGCAACGACCTCAATGTCTTCGCCTCGCGGCGCGGCAATTGGCAGGTCATGATGCGGGCCGCGTTCTACAGCAAGACGCTTGTCAACCTGCTCGCCCCCGGCGCGCCGGTGGCGCACACCATCCACGCGCCCAGCGGCGAATGCGTCCCCATCTGGCAGGCTGCGGAACGATACCGTGCGGATGGCGACAGCGTCGTCATCCTGGCCGGCGAACGATACGGCACCGGCTCATCGCGCGACTGGGCCGCCAAGGGGCCGCGCCTTCTCGACGTCCGTGCGGTCCTGGCCCTGAGCTTCGAGCGCATTCATCGCTCGAACCTGATCGGCATGGGCATCCTGCCGCTGCGGCTCGCGTCCGATTGCGGTCCGGAGGCGCTGGCACTGGCGCCGGGGGACCGGATCGAGATCGACGCCGCTGCCGCGGCCTTGCAGCCCCGCGGGCGCGTGCCCGTCCGGATCGTCCGCAAGGACGGCCGGACGATTCCAGTGGTTGCGACCGCCGCCGTCGAGACCGCGTTCGAGTTGGATCTCCTGCGGGCCGGCGGCGTGATCCCCAGCATTCTCGGGCGGTTCCTGCCGCGCGTTGCCTAACCGGAGCGGCTAGCTGGCCGCTCCTGCGGGCACGAGCGTTATTCCGTCGAAATCGCTGGCATCGTGCCGCTCGCGCAGGAACTCGCCGGGATTGCCTTCAAGCCGGTTGACGATGCGGCCGCGCCGAACCGCCGGTCTGGCTTCGATCTCGGCGACCCAGCGCTGCAGGTTCCGATAATCCTGCACGGACAGGAACTCGGCCGCGTTATAGAGCTGGTTCAGGGCCAGGCCGCCGAACCACGGCCATGCGGCGATATCCGCGATCGTATAGTCGTCGCCGACGAGATAGCGGGTCTCGCCAAGCCGGCGGTCGAGCACGTCGAGCAGGCGCTTCGCCTCCATCGTGAAGCGGTCGATGGGGTATTCGAACATGGCCGGGGCATAGGCATAGAAATGCCCGAACCCGCCGCCCAGATACGGGGCGCTGCCCATCTGCCAGAACAGCCATGACAGGCACTCGGCCCGCCCGGCCGGATCCGCGGGCAGGAAGGCGCCGAACTTCTCGGCGAGATGCAGCAGGATCGCGCCCGACTCGAACACCCGAAAGGGCTTGGGACCGCTGCGGTCCATCAACGCCGGAATCTTCGAATTCGGGTTCACCCCCACGAAGCCGCTGCCGAACTGCTCGCCCTCGGCGGTCTGGACCAGCCAGGCGTCGTATTCCGCCCCCGCATGCCCGGCCGCCAGCAACTCCTCCAGCATGATCGTGACCTTCTGCCCGTTCGGCGTGGCGCGCGAATAGAGCTGGAAGGGATGGCGCCCGACCGGCAGTTCCCGGTCATGCGTGGGGCCGGCGATGGGGCGGTTGGTGCTGGCGAACTTGCCCAGGCCCGGCTTGTTCCAGAGCCACACCTTCGGCGGGACGTAGTCTTCGGACGAACTCATGGGCTTCCTCTCCCTCGTCTGCCTTGTTTTGCCTGTCCCGACATGGGCGGCAAGCCGCGAGTCCTAGAACTCCATGGGGTCGCGGAAATGATCCCGAAATATTCGGTCGCGGTGCTCGATCAATAAGGGATCGAGCGCGGATTCCACCTGCGGATCGACGGTGTTCAGCCAACGGTCGCGGGCGGCCTCGGGCATCGGGCACTGCGCCGACGAAAGCGGCCTGAAGAAGTTCATGAACGCCGCCCAGTAAATATCGACCGCGCTCAGCCCATCGCCGACAAAATAGGGCACCCCACGCGCATGCTGCGACCGCAACTGCGCCGACAGCATGCGCAGGCTGGCGGCAATTCGCGAACCGGCAACTGCGGCGTGATCCGCGTCATAGCCGTATTTGCCGATGAGGACCTCGGTCGCTGCCGAACGCTGCCCGGTCCAGAACTGCAGGCGCCGGTTCCAGCCGATGCCCGATTCGCCGCAAATCTCATTGGATAGACCGAATGTCAACGCGCGGAGATAAGGGTCGGCCGGGATCAGCGCCGGCGCCGGCGCTAGCCGCTCGGCCAGCAGAAGAATGTCATTCCAGCGGTTGACCGGCCTTTCGTCTTTCCAGGCCACGACCGGCGCGCCGTTCTGACCCGACCAGGCCGCGATTTCGGCATTGCCGCCGGCGACGTCCAGCGGCGCGGCGACATAGTCCAGCCCTTTGACCTCGAGAATCGTCTTCGCCGCTTGCGCCCAAGGGCTGGGCATGCCGCGGACGAGCACGATCCGAAGACCCGAATGGCGGATCGCCTCGCCGGGACTTACATAGGTGAACACCTGTCGCCCCTTCGATGGCGGCGCGGCGGTTGGATTGTCGTGACGCTGCGCGCAGCGGTTCAACTGGTCCGCGACCCTAGGCAAATGCGCGCGCTGCCGACAAGACCAATATTTGTCACAAGCGGGTGAGGAAGGTTGGCGGCGACAGCGACAAGCACCGCCCGCTTGCATTGGGCGGCGATGGCACTAACTGATTCAATGGCGGAGGGGGTGGGATTCGAACCCACGGTACGCTCGCGCGCACAACGGTTTTCGAGACCGCCCCGATCGACCACTCCGGCACCCCTCCGCGGGCGCGGGGCGCGCGACGCACGCCCCCGGCTCGAAACGCGGCGGACACTAACGGAAGCCGCGGCGCACCGCAAGCCGAAGCGCATGGTTGCTGCATCGCCACAAAACCCGCGTAATTCCGTCGCAAGGGCGTTGACTCAGCGGGCGCTGCCAGTATATTCGCGCCGCATTCCGCGGGCAGAAATGTCCGCGTGGCGGGTGCGTTGACCCAATCGCGGCCAAACGGCAGCAGACCGACGCATCACGCAGCCTTTGTACGGGAGCAGGACAACCATGTTCGCAGTCATCCGCACCGGCGGCAAGCAGTACAAGGTCGCCAAGGACGACGTGATCCTCGTCGAGCGGCTGGAGGCCGAGAAGGGCTCCAGCATCTCGCTGAACGAGGTGCTGATGATCGGCGACGACGCGACGCAGACCGTCGGCGCCCCGCTCGTCGATGGCGCCCGCGTGGCGGCCACCGTCCTCGACCAGGCGCGCGGCGACAAGATCATCGTGTTCAAGCGCAAGCGGCGTAAGAACTATCGCCGGACCAAGGGCCATCGCCAGGATCTGACGGTCCTGCAGATCAACGACATCCTGACCGCGGGCAAGGAGTAACACGTCATGGCACATAAGAAGGCAGGCGGCAGTTCGCGCAACGGTCGCGATTCCGCCGGTCGCCGGCTCGGCGTGAAGCGGTTCGGCGGCGAGGAAGTGCTGGCCGGCAACGTCCTCGTGCGGCAGCGCGGAACCAAGTGCCATCCGGGCCGCAATGTCGGCATGGGGCGCGACCACACGCTGTTCGCCCTGGTCGATGGCGCGGTCAAGTTCCACAAGACGCGCGAGCGGACCACGGTCTCGATCATTCCGGGGGAGGCCGCGGCGGCCGAGTAAGGCCGCACGGCAGACGGCCCGCGCCCTCGCTCCGCTGCGGGCAGGGGCGGTTGACATGAAATTCCTCGATCAGGCCAAAGTCTATCTCCGCAGCGGTAACGGCGGAGCAGGCTCGACATCGTTCCGCCGCGAGAAGTTCATCGAGTTCGGCGGACCGGACGGCGGCGATGGCGGACGCGGCGGCGACGTGATCGCCGAGGCGGTGACCGGCCTCAACACGCTGATCGACTATCGCTACCAGCAGCACTTCAAGGCGGAGACCGGCCATCACGGCCGCGGTCGCCAGCAGACCGGCGCCCACGGCAAGTCGATCGTGCTGCGCCTGCCGGTCGGCACCCAGATATTCGCCGAGGACAACGAGACGCTGGTGGCCGACCTGACGCGGCCCGGCCAGCGTATCGTGCTGTTGCAGGGCGGCGATGGCGGTTTCGGGAATCTGCATTACAAGACATCGACCAACCGCGCGCCGCGTCGCGCCGATCCCGGCTGGCCCGGCCAGGAGGCCTGGGTCTGGCTGCGGCTCAAGCTGATCGCGGATGCCGGGCTTGTCGGCCTGCCGAACGCCGGGAAATCGACCTTCCTTGCCGCCTCATCCCGGGCGCGGCCCAAGATCGCCGACTATCCCTTCACCACGCTCCACCCCCAGCTCGGCGTTGTCGGCATCGACGAATCCGAATTCGTGCTGGCCGACATCCCCGGTCTGATCGAAGGCGCGCATGAGGGGCACGGTCTCGGCACGCGTTTTCTCGGCCATGTCGAGCGCTGCCGCGTGCTGCTGCACCTGATCGACGGCACGGCGGACAAGGTCGGCGCCGCCTATCGCACCATCCGGCACGAGCTGGAGGCCTATGGCGGCGGCCTTGTCGACAAGCCCGAGATCGTCGGCCTGAACAAATGCGACGCGCTCGATCCCGAGACCGTGAAGAAGAAGGTCCGCGCCTTGCGCCGGAT
>JBFWNZ010000133.1:0-9707 GCA_050250795.1 Alphaproteobacteria bacterium
AAGCCCTGCGCGCGACCAAGGAGAACATGGCCTTTTTCGAGGGCCAGCGGCAGCATCTCGAAGCCGAGAACCTGAAGCGTCGCGACGAGGCGCAGGCGGTGGCCGGAAAGCTCGACGGGCTCAAGGTGGTGCTGATCCGCAGCGCCGGCGAGAGCGGGCAGCTTTACGGCTCGGTGACGGCGCGCGACATCGCCCAGGCGGTGACGGAGAGCGGCTTCAAGATCGACCGCAGCCAGGTGCTGCTGGACCGGCCGCTCAAGTCACTGGGCCTGCACGATTACGGCGTGCGGCTGCACCCGGAAGTGTCGGTCACGGTGACCGTGAACGTCGCCCGCAGCCAGGACGAAGCCGCGCTTCAGGCCCAGCTGGGCCGCGCCGTGGTCGGCCGCGAGGAAGACGACGAGGACGAGGCGCGCGAGGAGGCCGAGAGCCATTTCGACGCGCCCGAGTCGGAACCGGAAGCCGAGGCCGAAGCCGAGGAGCGCAGCGAAGGCTGATCTCCGCCTTCCGCCGGAATGCGCGACGGCCCGCCCTTTTGGCGGGCCGTTTGCGTTTTATCCCCGCTTTCCCCGCAAGCCGCAGGCGCCCGATTCTCGCATCGGCGGGGGGCGGAGTGTAGACTGCCGCCATGTCCCTTGCATTTTCCGAACGATCCTTTGCCGACGACGCGCCGACCTATCGCACGCCGCCGCACAACACCGAGATCGAGGCGGCGCTGCTGGGCGCCATCCTGACCAACAACCGCGCCTATGAGCGGGTCAGCGATTTCCTGCTGGCCGAGCATTTCTACGAGCCGGTTCTGGGCCGCATCTATGCCGCCGCCGCCAAGCTGATCGAGAGCGGTCAGGTCGCGAGTCCGCTGACCCTCCAGCACCATTTCGCGTCTGATCCCGCGCTGGCCGAGGTCGGCGGCGCGCAGTACCTCTACGATCTGGCCGCCTCGGTGGTCACGGTCATCAACGCGACCGATTACGGCCGGTCGATCTATGACCTGCATGTGCGGCGCGAGTTGATCCAGCTCGGCGAATCCATGGTCAACGAAGCCTACGACGCCGATATCGACGACACGGCGCAGAACCAGATCGGCCGGTCCGAGGCGCGGCTCTACGAGCTGGCCACGACTGGCGAGGCCGAGCGGGCCACCGTCTCGCTCGCCGTCGCGACGAAGCACGCGCTGATCGCCGCCGAAGAGGCGTTCAAGCGCGACATCCCGGTGGTCGGCGTCGCGACGGGCTTCCGCGACCTGGACCGGATGCTGGGCGGCCTGCACCCCTCGGACCTGATCATCCTGGCCGCCCGCCCGTCGATGGGAAAGACGGCGCTGTCGACCAACATCGCCTTCAACGCAGCCAAGGCGTTCAAGGAACGGATCGACGAGCGCGGACGCGCCGTCACCGAAGGCGGATATGTCCTGTTCTTCTCGCTGGAAATGTCGGCCGAGCAGCTGGCGACCCGTCTTCTCGCCGAGCAGGGGCAGGTTCCCTCGGACCGCATCCGCCGCGGCGAGATCAGCGACGAGCAGTTCGAGCGGGTGGTGGTCGCCAGCCAGGAGTTGAACCGGGCACCGATGTTCATCGACGACACGCCGGCGCTCAGCATCTCCGCCCTGCGGACCCGCGCCCGGCGCCTCAAGCGGCAGAAGCGGCTGGACCTGATCATCGTCGACTATCTGCAACTGCTTCAGGGCAGCAGCAGCCGGCGCAACGAGAACCGCGTGCAGGAAATTTCCGAGATCACCCGCGGGCTCAAGACGCTGGCCAAGGAACTCGAAGTGCCGGTGATCGCCCTGTCGCAGCTGTCGCGCCAGGTCGAGCACCGCGAGGTGAAGCGCCCCCAACTCTCGGACCTTCGCGAATCGGGCACCATCGAACAGGATGCCGACGTGGTGATGTTCATCTATCGCGAGGAATATTACCTGGAACGCGAAGCGCCCGCGCAGCGCGACAACGAATCGATCGACAAGTTCAACGAGCGCCGGGCGGAGTACGAGCAGCGGCTGGCCGAATCGCGCGGCATCGCCGAGGTCATCATCGCCAAGCAGCGCCACGGCCCGGTCGGCACGGTGCGGATGCTGTTCGACGGCGAGCTGACCAAGTTCATGGATGCCGATTTGATCCATCACGATCCGGACGCCCGGTGACAGCCGCCGATGCCGACTGAGTCCTGGAGCGGGCCGCCGCATGCGCCGACGGTCCTGACGGTCGATCTGGATGCCGTGGCCGCCAACTGGCGGCTGCTCGCGGCGCGCGCCGCCCCGGCGGCGACGGCGGCCGTCGTCAAGGCCGACGCCTATGGCCTGGGGATCGCCCCGGTCGCCCGCGCCCTGGCGACGGCGGGAACGCGCAGCTTCTTCGTCGCCCTTCTGGACGAGGCGCTCGCGCTGCGGTCCGTGCTGCCGGAGGCCGAAATCTTCGTGCTGAACGGCCCCGCGCCGGGCGAGGCCGAGGTTTACCGCGAGGCCCGCCTGATTCCCGTGCTGAACGATCCGGGGCAGCTGTCGCTATGGGCGCAGACATGCAGGGCCGCCCGCCCCCTGCCCGCCGCGATCCAGATCGACACCGGCATGTCGCGACTGGGCCTCAGCCCCGCCGAGACGGAGGCGCTGGCAGCCGACCCGGCCCGCCTTGCCGGGATCCCCGTCCGCTGCTGGATGAGCCACCTCGCCTGCGCCGAGACGCCGGACCATCCGCTGAACGCCAGGCAGCGCTACTCCTTCGCCGCATCGCTCGCGCGGCTGCCGGCGGCGCCGGCCTGTCTCGCGAACTCGTCGGGGGTCTTTCTGGGAGCCGGCTGGCACTTCGATATGGTGCGTCCGGGAGCCGCCCTGTTCGGCGTCGCACCGGTCGAGAACGCCCCCAATCCGATGCGCCAAGTCGTTCGCCTGCAAGCCAGAATCCTGCAGGTGCGCGACGTTGACACCCCCCAGACCGTTGGCTATGGTGCGACGCATTCGGTCGCCGGTGCGACGCGCATCGCGACAATAGCCGTGGGGTATGCGGATGGGTATCTCCGCAGCCTGAGCGGGCGGGGAACGGCATATGCGGGCGAGGTCGCCCTTCCCGTGATCGGGCGGGTTTCGATGGATCTTGTCACCCTCGACGTCACCAAGGTTCCAACATTGCAGCCGGGCGACACGGTCGACGTGATCGGCCCGCGCAATCCCGTCGATGCCGTGGCCGCCACAGCAGGCACCATCGGCTATGAAATCCTGACCGGCCTCGGCCGCCGCTACCGGCGGCACTATGTCGGAGCCGGCGCCGCATGAGCGCCGCCCCGGAGGACGCAATGCAGGCGCCCGCGCGACCGGCCCTGGAGCGGATCAATATTCTGCGCCCCATCGGCAGCGGCTTCATCGGCTTTCTGGAATCGACCGGGCAACTGAGCCTGTTCACCCTGGTCGCGCTGTCGCATTGCGTGCGTCCGCCCTTCTATCTGCGGCTGCTGCTGCGGCAGATGATCGACATCGGCTATTACTCGCTGCCGGTCGTCGGCCTGACCACGCTGTTCTCGGGCATGGTGCTGGCGCTGCAAAGCTACACCGGCTTCGCGCGCTTCTCGGCCGAGGGTGCGGTCGCCACGGTCGTCGTGCTGTCGATGACGCGCGAGCTTGGGCCCGTCCTGGCGGGATTGATGGTCGCGGGCCGAGTCGGCGCCGCGATGTCGGCCGAGATCGGCACGATGCGCGTGACCGAACAGATCGACGCCCTGGTCACGCTCTCGACCAACCCGTTCAAGTATCTCGTGGCGCCGCGCCTGATCGCCGGCCTGACCATGCTGCCGGTCCTGGTGCTGGTGGGCGACATCATCGGCGTGTTCGGCGGCTATATCGTCGCGGTCTACAAGCTGGACTTCAACGCCGCGACCTATCTGAAGAACAGCTGGGACTTCCTCGAATTCATGGATGTGTTCTCGGGGCTGGTGAAGGCGGCGGTGTTCGGCTTCCTGATCACGCTGATGGGCTGCTACCACGGCTATCACAGCCGCGGCGGCGCGCAGGGCGTGGGCGCGGCGACGACGAATGCCGTGGTCTCCGCCTCGATCCTGATCCTGGTGTTCAACTACTTCATCACCGCGGCCTTCTTCGGCAGCTGAGGCAGGCGGATGGCCACACCCAAGATCAGCCTCAAGGGTGTCCGCAAGCGGTTCGGCAGCAATGTCGTGCTCGACGGGGTGGACCTCGAACTCGGAGCCGGCGAATCGCTGGTCATCATCGGCGGCTCGGGCTCGGGCAAGTCGGTGACGCTGAAATGCATCCTCGGCCTGCTGACGCCGGACGCCGGCAGCATCGAGGTGGACGGCCAGTCCGTCGTCCGCATCGGCGATGCCGAGCGCGAGCGCATCAACCGCAAGATCGGCATGCTGTTCCAGAACGCGGCGCTGTTCGACAGCCTGACGGTCTGGGAGAACGTGGCCTTCGGGCTGATCCAGGGCCAGCGGCTGGACCGCCGCCGCGCCCGCGACATCGCCATCGAGAAGCTGGCCCAGGTCGGGCTGGGCCCAGCCGTCGGCGAGCTGTCGCCGGCCGAGCTGTCGGGCGGCATGCGCAAGCGCGTCGGCCTTGCCCGCGCCATCGCCACCGAGCCCGAGATCATCTTCTTCGACGAGCCGACGACCGGCCTCGACCCGATCATGGGCGACGTGATCAACGACCTGATCGTGAAATGCGTGCGCGAACTGGGGGCGACGGCGCTGTCCATCACCCACGACATGGCGAGCGCGCGCAAGATCTCGGACCGCATCGCGATGCTGTACAAGGGCCGCATCGTCTGGGACGGGCGGACGGACGGCATCGACGAGTCCGGCAACCCCTATGTCGACCAGTTCATCCACGGCCGCGCCGAGGGTCCCATCCAGATGGAGCTGCGGCGGCTGTGACACGCGGCGGCCCCGCACGGTGCCGCCCTATCGAGGCGCCCTGATGGCGAAGGGACGAAGCCGGTTCGTCTGCCAGGCCTGCGGCGCGGTGCATGCCCGCTGGGCGGGGCGCTGCGAAGCCTGCGGCGCCTGGAACACCATCGTCGAGGAAGCCGTCGCCGACACCGCGCCCATCGGCGCCAAGGGCAATGCCGCCGCGGCCATCCGCGGGCGCGGCAAGCGCATCGCCTTTCTGCCGCTGGACGGCCAGTCGGAAGCCGCGCCGCGGCGCGTGACGGGGATCGGGGAATTCGACCGCGTCACCGGCGGCGGGCTGGTTCAGGGGTCGGCGCTGCTGATCGGCGGCGATCCGGGCATCGGCAAATCCACCCTGCTGCTGCAGGTTGTCGCGGCCCTTGCCGCCACGACCCGCGTCGCCTACATCTCGGGCGAGGAAGCGGTCGATCAGGTGCGGATGCGGGCGCGCCGGCTGGGCGTGGTCGACCGGCCGGTGGAACTGGCCGCGGCGACCAATGTCGGCGACATCCTGGCCGCCCTCGACGTGAGCGAGCCGCCGGCCGTCGTGGTCATCGACTCGATCCAGACAATGTATATCGAGGCGCTGGAATCCGCGCCCGGCACGGTCGGACAGGTGCGCGCCGCCGCCCAGGAGCTGATCCGGCTGGCGAAACGGCGCGGCATCACGGTGCTGCTGGTCGGACATGTGACCAAGGACGGCCAGATCGCCGGCCCCCGCGTGCTGGAGCACATGGTGGACACGGTGCTGTATTTCGAGGGCGAGCGCGGCCACCAGTTCCGCATCCTGCGCGGGGTGAAGAACCGGTTCGGCGCGACCGACGAGATCGGCGTGTTCGAAATGACGGATCGCGGACTGGCCGAGGTGCCGAATCCCTCGGCGCTGTTCCTGGCCGACCGCGACGGCACCAACCCGGTCACGGGGTCGGTGGTGTTCGCCGGGATGGAAGGCTCGCGCCCGGTGCTGGTGGAGATGCAGGCGCTGGTGGCCCCCTCGGCGCTGGGCACGCCGCGCCGCGCGGTGGTGGGATGGGACTCGAACCGGCTGGCGATGGTGCTGGCGGTGCTGGAGGCGCGTTGCGGATTGCAGTTCGCGGGCAACGACGTGTATCTGAACGTTGCGGGCGGGTTGCGCATCGGCGAGCCGGCGGCGGACCTCGCCGCGGCCGCGGCGCTGACCTCCTCGCTGACCGGGGTGCCGGTGCCGCCGACGATGGCGGTGTTCGGCGAGATCGGCCTGTCCGGCGAGGTGCGGCCGGTGAGCCAGATGGAGGCACGCCTGAAGGAAGCGGCAAAACTGGGCTTCACGCAGGCGCTGATGCCCGAGCGGCGCGGCGCCCAGGGCGTGGGCGGCGGATTTGCCGCGCGCGAGCTGCAGCACCTGGACGGAATGCTGGCCCTGTTCCAGGACGGCGGAGCACAGCCGATACGCGCGAGGCGGGGCTAGGCATGCAGGGTCTGCCGATCGCCGATGTCGTGATCCTGATCGTGCTGCTGATCTCGGCGCTGCTGGCCTTCGCCCGCGGCTTCGTCAAGGAAATGCTGTCGGTGTTCGCATGGGTCGGCGCGGCGCTGGCCGCGCTGTACGGCTTTCCCTATGTGCGCCCGCTGGCGCGGAAATACGTGTCGGTGGAGATCGTTGCCGACCTGATCGCGGGGGCCGCGGTCTTCGTCGTCGCGCTGATTGTGCTGTCGGTCATCAGCCAGGCGATCTCAAGCGGCGTGCGGCAGAGCGCGGTCAGCGGGCTCGACCGGGCGCTGGGCTTCGCGTTCGGACTCGTGCGGGGTGCAGTCCTCGTCTGCCTGCTGTATATCGGCGCGCAATGGTTCTGGACGGCGGAGCAGATGCCGCAGGTCATCGCCGAAGCGCGGGCGACGCCGATGGTGCGCCAGGGCGCCAACTGGCTGCTGACGCTGGTGCCGGAGGAGGCACGGCGCGAGACCGAAGCGGCAGCCGGCAGCGCACGGGAACGGGCGCTGCAGGCGCAGGAGGCGGAGAAGACGCTGGACCGGCTGATCCGGCCGCAGCCGGAACTGCCGGTCCCGGCACCGGGCACGCCGCCCGCAGAGCAACAACCGCCGGCCTACAGCGATTCCCAGGTTCGGGACATGCAACGGCTGATCGACAGTACGCAGCAGAACAAACGGCCTGAGACCAAGCCGTAAGCGGCAGGCCAAGCGAGGGTGAGCATGCTGACCACCAACCCCTATGACGACGACCATCTGCGCGAGGAATGCGCGGTCTTCGGCATCTACGGCCATGAGGAGGCGGCGGCGCTGACGGCGCTCGGCCTGCACGCCCTCCAGCACCGCGGGCAGGAGGCGGCGGGCATCGTCGCCTTCGACGGCACCCAGTTCCGGGCGCATCGCGAATTGGGGCTGGTCGGCGACATCTTCTCGCGCCGTTCGGTGATCGAGCGCCTGTCGGGGCATGCCGCCGTCGGCCACACGCGCTATTCGACGACGGGCGAGCCGCTGCTGCGCAACGTCCAGCCGCTGTTCGCCGAATTCTCCATCGGCGGCTTCGCCATCGCGCATAACGGCAACCTGACCAATGCGATGGCCCTGAAAACCGACCTCGTCGCCCAGGGCGCCATCTTCCAGTCCACCACCGACACCGAGGTGATCAACCACCTGATGTCCGCCGGCAAAGGCGACGTGGTGGAACGGATGATCGAGGCGTTGCGCCGGGTCGAGGGCGCCTATTCGCTGATCGCGATGAACAAGGACGCGCTGATCGGGGTGCGCGACCCGTCGGGCGTGCGGCCGCTGGTGCTGGGCCGGATGGGCGACGGCTGCTGGCTGATGGCCTCGGAGAGCGTGGCCTTCGACATCGTGGCGGCGGAATATGTCCGCGATGTCGAGCCGGGCGAACTGATCGTCATCGACTCCGAGGGGCTGCACAGCCACCGCCCCTTCCCGCCCGCCAAGCCGCGCTTCTGCGTGTTCGAATACATCTACTTCGCCCGGCCCGACAGCGTGATCGAGGGCACCTCCGTCTACGAGGCGCGCCAGCGCATCGGCGCGGAACTGGCCCGCGAGGCGCCGGCCGATGCCGATGTCGTGGTGCCGGTGCCCGATTCCGGCGTGCCCGCTTCCATCGGCTTCGCGACCCAGTCCGGCCTGCCCTTCGAGTTCGGCATCATCCGCAACCATTATGTCGGCCGCACCTTCATCGAGCCCAGCGACGAGATCCGCAATTTCGGCGTGAAGCTGAAGCACAACGCCAACCGCCCGATCCTGAACGGCAAGCGCGTGGTGCTGGTGGACGATTCCATCGTGCGCGGAACCACCTCGCGCAAGATCGTGGAGATGGTGCGCAGCGCCGGTGCCAAAGAGGTGCATATGCGCATCTCCAGCCCGCCGACGACGCATTCCTGCTTCTACGGCGTCGACACGCCCGAGCAGGACAAGCTGCTGGCGCATCGCTACGACGTGGAGGGCATGCGCAAGCTGATCGGCGCCGACAGCCTGGGCTTCATCTCCATCGACGGGCTGTACCGCGCGATGGGACGCGGCAATCGCATACCCGGCGATCCGCAGTATTGCGACGCCTGCTTCACCGGCGACTATCCGATCCGGCTGACCGACCAGCTCGGCCGCAACGGCCCGCGGCAATTGTCGCTGCTCGCCGAATCCGCCTGACGAACGAGGGGACCGACCGCATGTCAGAACGGCAGGAGGGCCGCCTCGCCGGCCGTATCGCGTTGATCACGGGCGCCAGCCGCGGCATCGGCGCGGCGGTGGCCCGGCGGTTCGCCCGCGAGGGCGCTCATACCGTCCTCGTCGCCCGCACCCAAGGCGGGCTGGAGGAGGTGGACGATGCGATCCGCGGCGCCGGCGGCACGCCCGCGACCCTGCTGGTGCAGGACCTGACCCGCCTGGATTCCATCGACCGTTTGGGCGCGGCGCTCTATGAGCGCTTCGGGCGGCTGGACGTGCTGGTCGGCAATGCCGGCGTGCTGGGCGAGCTGACGCCGATGGCGCATCTGGAGCCGAGGGTCTGGGAGCGCACCATGACCACCAACCTCACGGTCAATTATCGCCTTATCCGCTCGCTGGACCCGCTGCTGCGCGCCTCCGATGCGGGCCGCGCGATCTTCGTGACCTCAGGCGCCGCGCGCAATATCCGCCCCTATTGGGGTCCCTATGCCATCAGCAAGGCCGGGCTGGAGGCAATGGTGAAGATGTATGCGATGGAATCGGCCAAGACGCCCTTGCGGGTGAACATGGTCGATCCCGGCGGCCAGCGCACCGGCATGCGCGCCAGCGCCTATCCCGGCGAGGACCCGGAGGCGATGCCGCATCCCGACACGCGGACGGACGCGTTCGTGGACCTCGCCGAAGCCGCCTGTACGCGCAGCGGCGAGATCGTGCGCGCATACTGAGCGCGATCAAGCAGTTTTATCGGCTGCAGAGGATTGGCCCGTCCCGGGGTCAATCCGAGGGCGCGTAGGGATTCTTGCTCTGCCGCAGGCCGATGCGGATGGGCACGCCGTCGAGGCCGAAGGCGTCGCGCAGACCGTGGATCAGATAGCGCAGATAGGCCTCGGGCAGGTCGTCGGGGCGCGAGGTCCAGATCGCAAAGCTGGGCGGCCGGCTTTTGATCTGGGTCATGTAGCGCAGCTTGAGCCGTCGCCCCGACACCAGCGGCGGGGCATGCTGGTCGAGCATCGCCGCCAGCCACTGGTTCAGGCGCGCGGTCGGTACCCGGCTGTTCCAGATCGCGAAGATGTCGAACACCGCGTGCATCAGGCGGTCCAGCCCCTCGCCCGTCAGCGCCGAGACGGTGACGACGGGGATGCCGCGCACCTGCG
>JBFWNZ010000134.1:0-9703 GCA_050250795.1 Alphaproteobacteria bacterium
TCCTCCGCGCGCGGCCGATCGGCGATCACGGCGCCGATGCGGGCGGCGGCGGCGAACAGGGTCGCGGTCTTGCAGCGGATGACGTCGAGATAGGCCTGCTCGCTGGTCTCGGTGTCGTTGGTGGTCATGAGCTGCATGACCTCGCCCTCGGCGATCACGGCGGACGCGGTCGACAGGATGTCGAGCACCCGCAGCGAACCGTCCGCCACCATCAACTGGAAGGCGCGCGAGAACAGGAAGTCGCCGACCAGCACCGATGCCTGGTTGCCCCACAGCGCATTGGCGCTGTCGCGGCCCCGGCGCAGGGCCGATCCGTCGACCACGTCGTCATGCAGCAATGTGGCGGTGTGGATGAACTCGACGCAGGTGGCCAGCGCGACCGGCCGCGTGCTCTCGCCATAGCCGCACAGCTTGGCGGAAGCCAGGGTGAGCACCGGGCGCAGCCGCTTGCCGCCGGCCGCCACGATATGCCCGGCCAGCTGGGGGATCAGCGCCACCGGGCTGTGCATCTTGTCGACGATCAGCCGATTGACGCGGGCCATATCCTCGGCGACGAGCGCGTTGATCGCGTCCAGCGACGGCTTGTCGCCCGCGGCCCTGGTCTTGTCGAGGCTTACCACCTGGCCCAATCGCTTGCCTTTCGTGCCGCCCCAGGAGCGGGGCGGGAAGCAGGGGACGGAGCATAGTCGGCAAGGTCGATGCGTCAAGCCTGCCCGCCCTGCGGCATTTCGGCTATTTAGAGTAGTCATGCGGGAGATATTGCGCACAACCGATCCCGTCCGGCTGTCCTGGCTGATGGCGCTGCTGGCCGAGCGCCGGATCGAGGCCGTGGTCTTCGACGGGCATATGAGCGTGCTGGAGGGCTCCGCCGGCGCCATTCCGCGACGGCTCATGGTGGCCGAGGAGGACCATGCGGCGGCGCTGCGCGTCCTGCGCGAAGCCGGGGAGATCGAGCCGGAGGCGGGGGCATGACGGCGGCGTCCGCGACCCAGGACCGCCTGCTGGGCGGCCGGGTCCTGCTGCAACAGCCCACGGACGGCTATCGTGCCGCGATCGATCCCGTCCTGCTGGCGGCCGCTGTCCCGGCCCTGCCGCGCGGCCGGGTGCTGGACCTGGGCGCCGGGGCCGGCGCAGCGGCGCTGTGCTATGCGGCGCGGGTTCCGGGGCCGCAGGTCATCGGTCTCGAACTCCAGCCGGACCTCGCCGCGCTGGCGCGCGAGAACGCGGCGGCGAACGGCGTGCCGGACAGGGTGCGGTTCCTGGCCGGCGACCTGCTGCACCCGCCGCCGGAGCTGGCGCCGGACTCATTCGATCATGCGATGGCGAACCCGCCGTTTCTTGAGGCGTCCCGCGCCGACCCGTCGCCGCAAGCCGCCAAGGCCGCCGCCGATGTCGAGGGCGCCGCGCGGCTGGCCGACTGGATCGAGCTGGCCCTGGCGCTGGTGCGGCCGAAGGGCGGCATCACGCTGATCCACCGTGCCGACCGGCTGGACGAGATACTGGCGCGGCTCTACGGCCATGCGGGCGAGACGGTGGTGATTCCGCTGTGGCCGCATGAGGGCGAGGCGGCGAAGCGGGTGATCGTGCGGGCGCGCAAGGGGTTGCGGACGCCGCTGCGGCTGTCGGCGGGGCTGGTCCTGCACGGTGCCGACGGCGCGTATACGGCCGCCGCCCGTGCCGTGCTATACGATGCCGCGCCGTTGTCCATATGACCGGCCCACCATTGCACCTCCCCGCCCACAACCCATATCAGGCGCCATGACCGAGCGTTCCGCGTCCCCCAAATCCCGTTCACGCCTGTCCCGCTGGCTCGCCAGGGTACCCCTCCTCGGCCGTGGCGTCGCACGGCGGCGGGCGGGCGCCGTCGCCGTGCTGCGGCTCAACGGCGTCATCGGCCAGTTGGGCGGCCTGCGCCGTGGCGGCATGACGCTGGCCGACCTGGCCCCCCATATCGAGCGCGCCTTCCGCCTGCCGCGGGTGAAGGCGGTGGCGTTGCAGGTGAACTCGCCCGGCGGCTCGCCGGTGCAGTCCTCGCTGATCGCTGGCCGCATCCGCCAGCTGGCGGAGGAGAAGGGCGTGCCGGTCTATGCCTTCTGCGAGGACGCCGCCGCCTCGGGCGGCTATTGGCTGGCCTGCGCCGCGGACGAAATCTATGCCGACGGTGCGTCGGTGGTGGGGTCCATCGGCGTCATCAGCGCCGGATTCGGCTTCGTCGACCTGATCGAGAAGCTGGGCGTGGAACGGCGCGTCCACACGGCGGGCGAGCGCAAGGGCATGCTCGATCCGTTCCGGCCGGAGCGTGCCGGCGATGTCAAGCATCTGAAGGCGTTGCAGGCCGACCTGCACCGCCTGTTCATCGACTTCGTGCGAACGCGCCGGGGCGCCCGGCTGACGGGCGATGAGGCGGACCTGTTCAGCGGCGCCTTCTGGTCGGGCGAGCGCGCGCTGGCCGCGGGACTGGTCGACGGCCTGGGCGACATGCGCAGCACCCTGCGGGTGCGCTATGGCGAGCATGTGCGTTTCCATCTCGTGAACGCGCCGAAAACCGGGCTGTCCCGTCTGTTCGCAAGCGGCGCGCATACCGCGGGCGACTGGACGGCAGGGCTGCTGGACGCTGCGGAGGCTCGCGCGCATTGGGCGCGGCTGGGACTGTAGCGGCCTGCTACATCGCGTCCCGTTGCGATCCGGTCGCGGCCCGGCTAAAACCGGCGGATGATGGGACTGTCCTTCTGGAAGCTCGTCGTCCTGATCGGAACGCTGGCAGCCGTGTGGTACGGCTTTCGCGCCGTGGGGCGGATGCAGCGCGCGCGCCGGCCGAATGTCGGGCGGACCGCGCCGGAGACGGTCGCCGAGATGCAGGCCTGCCGGGTCTGCGGCACCTATGTCGTGGCGGCGGCGGCGCGAGGCTGCGGCCGGGCCGACTGTCCCTATTGAGATGACGCGCCGACCGGCGCCGCGTGTTGACAATCCGGAGACCGTCGTTATGTTGCGCCGCACCCAGGGCCGGCCAGATCAGGCAACCGCGCGCCATGCCGTCCGATAACAGTTTCCAGTCTCTGATCCTGAAGCTGCACGCCTTCTGGGCGGCGCAGGGTTGCGTGATTCTGCAGCCCTATGACATGGAGGTCGGGGCCGGCACCTTCCATCCCGCGACGACCTTGCGCGCGCTCGGCCGCAAGCCGTGGAAGACGGCCTATGTCCAGCCGTCGCGCCGGCCGACCGACGGCCGCTACGGCGAGAACCCCAACCGCCTCCAGCATTATTACCAGTACCAGGTGATCCTGAAGCCCTCGCCGGCGAACAGCCAGGAACTGTATCTGGACAGCCTGCGGGCCATCGGGATCGACCCGCTGGACCACGATATCCGCTTCGTCGAGGACGACTGGGAGAGCCCGACGCTGGGCGCCTGGGGACTCGGCTGGGAAGTGTGGTGCGACGGCATGGAGGTGACGCAGTTCACCTATTTCCAGCAGGTCGGCGGCTTCGACTGCGACCCGGTCTGCACCGAGCTGACCTATGGGCTGGAACGGCTGGCGATGTATGTCCAGGGGATCGAGAATGTCTACGACCTGGATTTCAGCGGCGCCGGGGTGAAATACGGCGACGTGTTCCTCCAGGCCGAGAAGGAATACTCGGCGCATAATTTCGAGCATGCCGACACCGACATGCTGTTCCGCCACTTCGCCGACGCGGAGACCGAGTGCAAGGCGCTGATCGCGGCCAAGCTGGCGCTGCCGGCCTACGACCAGTGCCTCAAGGCCAGCCACCGCTTCAACCTGCTGGACGCGCGCGGCGTGATCAGCGTGACCGAGCGGCAATCCTATATCCTGCGGGTGCGCGAACTGGCGCGCGCCTGCTGTGCGGCCTGGCTGGACAGCCAGGGCGAACTGCCGGGCAAGGCGTGATCCGATGCCCGAATTGCTGATCGAGCTGTTCTCCGAGGAAATCCCCGCGCGCATGCAGGCGCGGGCGGCCGACGACCTGAAGCGCCTCGTCACCGAGGGTCTGAAGGCGGCGGGGCTGGAGTTCGACGGTGCCCGCGCCTATGCGACGCCGCGCCGGCTGACGCTGGTCGTGGACGGGCTGCCGGAGCGGACGGCCGATTTGAAGGAGGAGCGGCGCGGGCCGCGCGCCGACGCGCCGGAAAAGGCCATTGCCGGCTTCACCGGCTCGCTGCCGCCGGGCACGCCGGTCGAGGCGCGCGAGACGCCGAAGGGCAATTTCCTGTTCGCGCTGGTCGAGACGGCGGGGCGGCCGACGGCCGAGGTGCTGCCGCCGACGGTATTGGGCGCGATCGCCGGCATGCCCTGGGCCAAGTCGATGCGCTGGCGGCGCAGCACGCTGACCTGGGTGCGTCCGTTGCAGCGGGTTCTGGCGATCTTCGGCGGCACGCCGCTGGCGCTGGATATCCCGCTCGGGCTGCGCGGCGGCGCGCGCGAAGGCGATTTGCAGGACGACCGGATCGACGTGTCCGATACGACGACGGGGCACCGCTTCCTCGCGCCGGCGCCGTTCGCGGTCACGTCCTTCGCCGACTACGCGGCGAAGCTGAAGGACGCCTTCGTCATCCTGGACCCGGCCGAGCGGCGGGCGGAGATCGCGCGCCAGCTGGTGGCGGCGGCTGCGGCCGAGGGGCTGCGTCTCAAGGAGGATGCGGGGCTGCTGGACGAGGTGACGGGGCTGGTCGAATGGCCCTGCGTGCTGGTCGGGCGGATCGACGAGCGGTTCATGGACGTGCCGCCGGAGGTGCTGACCACCTCGATGCGGACGCATCAGAAGTATTTCGCGCTGCTGACGGACGATGGGCGGCTCGCGCCGCGCTTCGCCGTGGTGGCCAACAACGACCGGCCGGGCGCGCGGGCGAACATCGCCGCCGGCAACGAGCGCGTGCTGCGGGCGCGGCTGTCGGACGCCAAGTTCTTCTGGGACCAGGACCGGATGCAGCGCCTGGGCGACCGGGTGCCCAGGCTGGGCGGTATCACCTTCCATGAGAAGCTGGGCTCGGTCGGCGACAAGGTGGATCGGATCGAGGCGCTGGCGGCCCATGTCGCGGCGCATGTGCCGGGGGCCGAGCCCGCGCTGGTGCGGGCGGCGGCGCGGCTGGCCAAGGCCGACCTCGTGACCGGCATGGTCGGGGAGTTCCCGGAGCTTCAGGGCCTGATGGGCCGGTACTACGCGCTGCATGACGGCGAGGACGCTGCCGTGGCGGACGCGGTGGCCGAGCATTACGCGCCGCAGGGGCCGAACGACCGCTGTCCGACGGCGCCGGTCTCGGTCTCGGTCGCGCTGGCGGACAAGATCGACACGCTGGTCGGGTTCTGGGCTATCGGCGAGACGCCGACCGGCTCGCGCGATCCCTATGCGCTGCGCCGCGCGGCGCTGGGCGTGATCCGGATCGTGCTGGAGAACCGGCTGCGGCTGCCGCTGCGCGCGGTGTTCGCGGCGGCGGCCTCCGGGCATGGTGCGCGGAGCGCGGAATTCGACACCGACGCGCTGATGGCCTTCTTCGCCGACCGGCTGAAGGTGCATCTGCGCGAGCAGGGCGTGCGGCACGATCTGATCGCGGCGGTGTTCGCGCTGTCGGGCGAGGACGATCTGGTGCGGCTGATGGCGCGCGTCGATGCGCTGGCCGCCTTCGTCGCGACCGAGGACGGGGCGAACCTGCTGGCGGCCTATCGCCGGGCGGCGAACATCCTGCGGATCGAGGAGAAGAAGGACGGGGCCGCGCATGACGGCGCCCCCGACCCGGCGCGCTTCGCCCAGGACGAGGAGCGGGCGCTGGCCGCGGCGACGGCGACGGCCGTGCCGGCGGCGGAAGCGGCGCTGGGTGCAGAGGATTTCACGGCCGCGATGGCGGCGTTGGCGGGCCTGCGCGGGCCGCTGGACGCCTTCTTCGACAAGGTGACGGTCAATGCCGAGGACGCCGCCTTGCGCGCGAACCGGCTGCGGCTGCTGTCGGGCATCCGGCGGGCGGTGGAAACGGTGGCCGATTTCGGCCAGATCGAAGGGTAAGGACCAGAGCGATGAGCAAGTGGGTGTACGGCTTCGGGGACGGCCGCGCCGAGGGCCGCGCGGAGATGCGCGAGCTGCTGGGCGGCAAGGGCGCCAACCTGGCCGAGATGTCCAACCTCGGGCTGCCGGTGCCGGCAGGCTTCACCATCACCACCGAGGTCTGCACCTATTTCTACAAGAACGGCAGCAGCTATCCGGGCGACCTGGAGGCGCAGGTGGACGCGGCCCTGCGGCAGATCGAACAGTCGGTCGGCGCGCGCTTCGGCGACCCCGCGCAGCCGCTGCTGGTCTCGGTGCGTTCGGGCGCCCGGGCCTCGATGCCGGGCATGATGGACACGGTGCTGAACCTGGGCCTGAACGACGCCACGGTCGAGGGGCTGGCAAAGCAGAGCGGCGACGCCCGCTTCGCCTATGACAGCTATCGCCGCTTCATGCAGATGTACGGCAACGTCGTGCTGGGCATCGAGCATCACAGCTTCGAGGAGCTGCTGGAGCAGCACAAGGAGGACAAGGGCGTCACGCTCGACACCGAGCTGAAGGCCGACGACCTCAAGGCGCTGGTCGCGGCCTACAAGGAGATGGTTCAGGAGGAACTGGGCAAGCCCTTCCCCGAGGACCCCAAGATCCAGCTCTGGGGCGCCATCGGCGCGGTGTTCGGGTCGTGGATGACGCCGCGCGCGGTGACGTATCGCCGCCTGCACACCATTCCCGAGGATTGGGGCACGGCCGTCAACGTCCAGGCCATGGTGTTCGGCAACATGGGCGAGGACTGCGCCACCGGCGTCGCCTTCACCCGCGATCCGTCGACCGGCGAGAACGTCTTCTATGGCGAGTATCTGGTGAACGCGCAGGGCGAGGACGTGGTGGCGGGCATCCGCACGCCGCAGCACCTGACCCTTCACGGCAAGCAGAAGAACAACTCGCGCCTGCCGGCGATGGAAGAGGTGATGCCCGAGGTGTTCCAGCAGCTGCTTGGCGTGCGCCAGCGGCTGGAAGCCCATTACAAGGACATGCAGGACATCGAGTTCACGGTCCAGAAGGGCAAGCTGTACATGCTGCAGACCCGCACGGGGAAGCGCACGGCGGCGGCGGCCCTGAAGATCGCGGTCGATATGGTGCAGGAGGGCGTGATCGACGAGGCGACCGCGGTGCGCCGGATCGAGCCCTCGGCGCTGGACCAGCTGCTGCATCCGACGCTGGACCCGAAGGCGAAGAAGACGGTGATCGCGCGCGGCCTGCCGGCCTCGCCGGGCGCCGCCTCGGGCGCGGTGGTGTTCTCTGCCGATGTCGCCCAGACCCGTGCCGAAAAGGGCGACAAGGTCATCCTGGTCCGGATCGAGACGAGCCCCGAGGACATCCACGGCATGCACGCGGCCCAGGGAATCCTGACCACGCGCGGCGGCATGACCAGCCACGCGGCGGTGGTGGCGCGCGGCATGGGCCGGCCCTGCGTCGCCGGTGCGGGCGAGCTGCGTGTCGATTACAAGGCCGGGACGATGTTCGTGCGCGACGTCACGGTCGCGGAGGGCGACCTGATCACGATCGACGGCGGCACCGGCGAGGTGATGGTCGGCGAGGTGCCGACGGTGAAGCCCGAGCTGTCCGGCGATTTCGCGCGGATCATGCAGTGGGCGGACGGCATCCGCCGGCTCAAGGTGCGCACCAACGCCGAGACGCCCGAAGACGCGCGGACCGCGCGCGAGTTCGGTGCCGAGGGCATCGGCCTGTGCCGCACCGAGCACATGTTCTTCGATTCCGAGCGCATCGTGGCGATGCGCGAGATGATCGTGGCCGAGACCGAGGCCGGCCGCCGCGCCGCGCTGGACAAGATCCTGCCGATGCAGCGCGCCGATTTCCGCGAAATCTTCCGGATCATGCGCGGCCTGCCGATCACGATCCGCCTGCTCGACCCGCCGCTGCACGAGTTCCTGCCCAAGCAGGAATCCGAGATCGCGGAGGTCGCGGCGGCGGCAGGCGTGTCGCCGGCGGCGGTACGCCAGCGCGCGCTGCAGCTGGAGGAAGCCAATCCGATGCTGGGCCATCGCGGCTGCCGCCTCGCGATCAGCTATCCGGAAATTCCCGAGATGCAGGCGCGCGCCATCTTCGAGGCGGCCATCGAGGCCGAGGCCGAGGACGGCGCCGAAATGCAGCTTGAGATCATGGTGCCGCTGGTGGCGACGCGTCGCGAACTGGCGATCCTCAAGGACATCATCGACGCGACGGCCGACAAGGTGGCGGCCGAGCGCGGCCGCCGGCCGGACTACATGGTCGGCACGATGATCGAATTGCCGCGCGCGGCCCTGGCCGCCGGCCAGATCGCCGAGGTGGCGGAATTCTTCAGCTTCGGCACCAACGACCTGACGCAGACCACCTTCGGCCTGTCGCGCGACGACGCCGCCAGCTTCATGCACAGCTATGAGCAGCGCGGCATCTTCGCCATCGATCCCTTCGTGTCGCTGGATCAGGAGGGGGTGGGCGAACTGGTGAAGATCGCCTGCGAGCGCGGCCGCCGGACGCGCAACGGCATCAAGCTGGGCATCTGCGGCGAGCATGGCGGCGACCCTGCCTCGGTCATGTTCTGCGACCGGGTCGGCCTCGACTATGTGTCCTGTTCGCCGTTCCGCGTGCCCATCGCCCGCCTTGCCGCCGCCCAGGCGGCGCTGGAGGCGCGCAAGACCTGAATGCAAGGCGGCAAGAAAGACTTTATCCTTGCCGCCATCTGCTTTTAGGATAAGGCGCCGCTGGGGGAGGCGGAGGAGGCGGTGGCATGCCGGCCGTCGATATAAGGCTTCGACCGTCGTTCAGTATCTTTTTCGGTGAGCCCGAGGGCCACCTGCGTCAGGCTATCCGAAATGCCCTCATCAACGAGGGATACCGGGGCCTGCGCGATTTCGCGCGTCTGCCCGATCTGCGCAACGCGCTGCTCGCGGGGCCGCCGGATTTGCTGGTCATCGACACGCATCTGGCGGAGGGCGATTGTTTCGACTTCGTCCATCAGGTGCGCTATCAGCGCATTCCCGGAAACCCCTTCATCCCCGTGATCTTCACCACATGGCAGCCGGAATCGGCCCTGGTGCGACGGATCGTGGACTCCGGCGCCGACGACCTTCTGCTCAAGCCGATGTCGCCGTTGCAGCTCTTGCAGCGCATCGAGAGCCTGACCTTCAACCGCAAGCCGTTCGTCGTGACCAGCGACTATATCGGCCCCGACCGCCGGGACATCGCCGCGCGCAATGCCAGCGACATCCCGCAGATCGAGGTGCCGAATACGCTCAAGGCAAAGGCCTATGGCGAAAAGGTCAACATGGAGGAGCTGCAGACGCTGGTCGACAACGCGATGTTCGACATCAACGAGCAGCGGTTGAAGCGGCATTCCTATCAGGTGGCCTTCCTCGCCAACCTCATCGTGCCGGCCTATTCGTCGGGCAAGGCCGACCATGAGACGCTGGCCCATGTGAAGCGGCTGTCGGAGGTGGCAGAGGATGTCGGGCGCCGGCTGGTCGGTTCGAGTTTCGAGCACATCGCCGATCTGTGCCGGTCGCTGATGGAAGTGGCCGGGCGCATCTCCGACAATTCCCGCGATCCCGATTCCAGGGATGTCGAACTGTTGAAGCCGCTCTCCGATGCGATTCTCGTCGGGTTCAATCCCGACAAGCAAGGTGCCGCCATCGCCAACGAGATCATCAGCATG
>JBFWNZ010000135.1:0-9671 GCA_050250795.1 Alphaproteobacteria bacterium
GCGCGCCAGCCACAGCGGCAGCTTGGTGTCGGTCGCCATCAGCACCAGCGCCACCGGCACCGCCCCCAGCATCGGCTGGCGCAATAGCCGGCCGAGTTGCAGGCTGCCCAGCGCCAGCGCCGGCGTCACCGTGTACTGCACCGCGGCCAGCACCGCGAAGCTGGCGACGGCCAGCCCCAGCCCCTTCTCGCCGAACGCGAACAGGCACAGCGGCAGCCCCATATTGCCGCCGTTCGGAAAAGCGACGGCGGGCAGGAAGGCCAGCAGCGACTGGCGGAACAGCAGCAGCAGCCCGGCGCCGACCGCCAGCGTAATCGCGATCACCGTGGCGATGGCGCCGGCCATGGTGCCGACCGTGGCCAGGTCGATGCCGACCGTGGTCAGCGTCTTCACCACCAGGCAGGGGGTGCCGAAGGTGGTGACGAAGGCGGCAACGAAGGTGTTGTCGAAGGGCTGGCCGCAGCGCGACCAGACATATCCGGCGGCCGCGATCACGAAGACCGGCGCGATGACGGAAAACAGGTCGAGAAGCAGGGCGGTGACTCCGAAGGCAGGCAGGCGCGGACGCTAGCATGCGGACATTCCAGGCGAAAGCGCCGATACGGAGGCCGTTGACAGCCCGTCAAACCCTCCGCAGCCTCACCCGATGCAAACGGTTCACGCCACGGCGGTTGCGCTGGGCGACGCGGCGGTCCTGATCCGCGGCGCGCCGGGCAGCGGCAAGTCGGATCTCGCCCTGCGTCTCATCGACGGCGGCGGCATTCTGGTCGCGGACGACCGGACGGCCCTCCGCATCCTGGGCAATCGAGTCATCGCGTCCGCACCCGCCGCCATCGCCGGCCGGATGGAGGTGCGGGGTCTGGGGATCGTGAGGGTTCCATTTCAGGCCGACGCACCCGTCGGGCTCGTCATAGATTTGATCGCGCCAGACGCCATGGAGACCGTGGAACGCCTGCCCGAGCCTCGCTTTGCGGACCTATGCGGCATTCGTCTGCCATGCCTGCGCATGCGTGCCTTCGAATCCTCCGCGCCGGCCAAGATTCGGCTTGCGATGCGGCTCGGGCCGGCTGATATGGAGTGAAGCGATCCAGCGCGCCGGGGCACGCGATGTCGGCAACGACCATCACAAGCACGACCGAGGCTGCCGAACAGGTCATCCTTGTCACGGGCATGTCCGGCGCGGGACGCTCGACAGCGCTCAAGGTGCTGGAGGATATCGGTTACGAAGCCGTCGATAATCTGCCGCTGTCGTTGCTGCCGGCCCTGGTTGCGGGCGGGCGCGGGCGCGGGCGTCCGCTCGCCATCGGCGTCGATATCCGGACCCGCGATTTCGGCGTCGATCCCTTCCTGGAAGACTCGACCGTCTGATGGGCGACCCTCGTTTCGCTGTCCGGACGCTGTTCCTCGACTGCGACGACGAAGTGCTGATGCGGCGTTTCACCGAAACCCGGCGGCGTCATCCGCTGGCCGCCGACCGGCCGCTGCCGGATACGATTCGCCTGGAGCGCCGCCTGCTGGCGCGGCTGCGCGACCGGGCCGATCTGGTGATCGACAGCACCAACAAGTCGCAATGGGAATTGAAGGCCGCACTCTCCGAACGATTCCGCCTGGAACGCGACCAGGGGCTGAGCCTGTTCGTCACCTCCTTCTCGTTCCGGCAGGGCCTGCCGCGCGAGGCCGATCTCGTTTTCGACGTCCGATTCCTGGCCAATCCGCACTACGACCCGGTCCTGCGGCCGCTGACCGGCCAGGATGCCCCCGTCGATGCGGCGGTCGCGGCCGATCCGGATTTCCCGGCCTTCTTCGAACGGCTGACCGGCATGCTTGAGGTCCTGCTCCCGCGTTACCGGCGCGAGGGCAAAAGCTATCTCACCATCGCCATCGGATGCACCGGCGGCCGGCACCGGTCGGTCGCCGTCACCGAGCGTCTGGCGCGCTGGCTGGCCGCCGCCGGCTGGGACGTGCACCCCCATCATCGCGATATCCACCGGTCCGCCGGGCGGGATATGGCATGAGATGACAGTTCCGAGTCGCTTAACGCGTGACCTGCGCCTGCGGCCGGTCTAAAACGCCAGACGCGACTGCATGGCTCATCGCTTCCTGTCCTGCGGATGAAGACCGGATGATCGGACTGGTGCTCGTGACGCATGGCCGTCTGGCGATCGAATTCATCGCCGCGGTCGAACACGTCGTTGGTCCGCAGGAGCGGATCGCGGCCGTCTGTATCGGTCCCCAGGACGATATGGAGGCCCAGCGCCGCGAATTGCTGGATCGCATCCGCGAGGTCGATGACGGCGACGGCGTCGTGCTTCTGACAGACATGTTCGGCGGCACGCCGTCCAACCTCGCTTTGTCGCTCATGCAGCCGCGCCGGGTCGAGGTGCTGGCCGGCGTCAACCTGCCGATGCTGGTCAAGCTGGCCTGCATGCGCGAGGGCCGCTCGATCTGCGATGCCGTGGCCGCCGCCCAGGAAGCCGGGCGCAAATACATCAACCTCGCCTCCAGCCTGCTGCTGGAGCGCGCCGGAAAGTGACCGGCCCGCGCAGGAAGGCCGGCCTGCCGCCGCGCGTGCTGACCATCGTCAACCGCCGCGGCCTCCATGCCCGCGCCGCCGGCAAGTTCGCCAAGCTGGCCGAGAGCTTCGACGCCCGTATCCTGGTCGAGAAGGACGACATGCGCGTCGAGGGCACGTCGATCATGGGGCTGCTGATGCTGTCCGCCAGCACCGGCACCGCCATCGCCGTCTCCGCCACCGGCCCCGACGCCCCCGCCGCGCTGGACGCCCTGGAAGCGCTGGTCTCCGGCGGCTTTGAGGAGACGGATTAGGGGCGCTGCGCCGCTGGCCAGGCAATGTGCCTCTGACCCTGGATTCCCGCGTGCGCGGGAAAGACACCGAGGGAGGTACATTCACATATAAAGATATCTTTATATTATTCTCGACGCCGCCCCCGGTGCCTGCTATACGGCGCACTCAATTCGTCGGATTCCATGGAGAAGCAGATGACCGACTACGCCGTCGCCGATATGGGGCTGGCCGGCTGGGGCCGCCGCGAGATCGAACTGGCCGAGATCGAGATGCCCGGCCTGGTGGCGCTGCGCGAGATGCATGGCGCGGCGCAACCGCTGGCCGGGGCGCGCATCGCCGGCTCGCTGCACATGACCATCCAGACCGCGGTGCTGATCGAGACCCTGAAGGCGCTGGGCGCCGACATCCGCTGGGCCTCGTGCAACATCTACTCCACCCAGGACCATGCCGCCGCCGCCATCGCGGCCGCCGGCATCCCGGTGTTCGCCTACAAGGGCGAGAGCCTGGCGGATTACTGGGACTACACGCACCGCATCTTCGACTGGGCCGATGGCGGCGTGCCGAACATGATCCTGGACGACGGCGGCGACGCGACCCTGCTGGTGCATCTGGGCCTGCGCGCCGAATCCGACGCCTCGGTGCTGGCCAATCCCGGCAACGAGGAGGAGGAGACGCTGTTCGCGGCGATCCGCAAGCGCATGGCCGAGAAGCCGGGCTGGTACGCCTCGGTCGCCAAGTCGGTCAAGGGCGTGACCGAGGAGACGACCACCGGCGTCCATCGCCTGTACCAGATGGAGAAGGACGGCACGCTGCTGTTCCCGGCCTTCAACGTCAACGATTCGGTGACGAAGTCGAAGTTCGACAACCTGTACGGCTGCCGCGAGAGCCTGGTCGACGGCATCCGCCGCGGCACCGACGTGATGATGTCGGGCAAGGTGGCGGTGGTGTGCGGCTATGGCGAGGTGGGCAAGGGCTCGGCCGCGTCGCTGCGCAATGCCGGCTGCCGGGTGCAGGTGACCGAGATCGACCCGATCTGCGCGTTGCAGGCGGCGATGGAGGGCTATGAGGTGACGACGATGGAGGATGCGGCCCCGACCGCCGACATCTTCGTCACCGCCACCGGCAATGTCGACGTCATCACGGTCGACCATATGCGGGCCATGAAGGACCGCGCCATCGTCTGCAACATCGGCCATTTCGACTCCGAGATCCAGGTCGGGGCGCTGAAGAACCTGAAATGGCACAACGTCAAGCCGCAGGTGGACGAGGTCGAGTTCGCAGACGGCAAGCGCATCATCCTGCTGTCCGAGGGGCGGCTGGTGAACCTGGGCAACGCCACCGGCCATCCCAGCTTCGTCATGAGCATGTCGTTCACCAACCAGGTGCTGGCGCAGCTGGAGCTGTGGACCAACCCCGGCACGTACGCCCGCAAGGTGTACGTGCTGCCGAAGCATCTGGACGAGCGCGTCGCCGCCCTGCATCTGTCCAAGGTCGGCGCCAAGCTGACCGCGCTGTCCAAGAAGCAGGCCGACTATATCGGCGTCCCCGGCGAAGGACCGTACAAGCCGGACTACTACCGCTACTAGCCGGCGCGGGGGCGGCCGCACGCCGCCCCCTCCGCTCGGCGTCGTTCCCCAGCGCAGGCAGGAATCCAGGGCCAGCGGCACCCTCGCCGTGCATCCTGGATTCCATGTTCCGTTGCCTGGCCCCGGGTGCTGCCCCTGGAGCCAGGCCGGTGTAAGCTGCCCGTCGGACCGAACGGCGGGAGGCAGCGATGGATGCAACGGCGGGGATGGCGCCTTGGCTCGCCCTCGTCCTCGTCCTCGGCCTGCTGGCGGCGGCGCTGGCGGTTCAGGTCTGGTGGCAGCGGCGCTGCATCCGCACGCTGGAGGCCGAGACGGCGCGGATGGGGTCGATCCTGCGCGCCCTGCCCTTCCCAATCTGGTGGCGCCAGACAGACCAGACGCCGGAGAGCGGCAATCCCGCCTATGCGCGGGTATTCGGCAGCCGCGGCGATCCCAAGGACCCGGCGGAGGCGGCCCAGAGCTTCCGTATCGCTGCCCGCCGCCTGGCTGCGCGCGCGAAACGCACCGGCGTCGCCCAGTGCGAGAGCCATTCCACCGTCGTCGATGGCGACCGCCGCCTGTTCGAGATATCCGAGATGCCCGACGGCGACGGGCGGCTGATGGTCGGCTACGCCATCGACATGACCAGCGTCGAGGAAAGCCAGGCGGCCCTGGCGGCGCATATCGACGCCCATACGGACGTGTTGGAAAGCCTGCGCGCCGCCATCGCGATCTTCGGGCCCGACCGAAGGCTCCGCTTCTTCAATTCGGCCTTCGCCCAACTCTGGCGCGTCGACCGGGCTTTGCTGGACGAGCGGCCGACGATGGGCACCCTGCTCGAACAGTTGCGCGAGCATGGCCGGCTGCCGGAGATCGTGGACTTCCCCGCATACAAACGCGAGCAGGATCGCCGCTTCACCACGGTCATCGAACCCGTCGAGGAACTGGTCCATCTGCCCAGCGGCGAGACGCTGCGCGCCACCGTCTCGCCGCATCCGGGCGGCAACCTGCTGTTCGTCTATGAAGACGTCACCGACAGGCTGGCACTGGAGCGATCCTTCAACACGCTCAATGCCGTGCAGCGCGAGACGCTGAATAACCTGCACGAGGCCGTTTCCGTGTTCGGCAGCGACGGCCGCCTCCGGCTGTGGAATCCGGCATGGCAGGCGATGTGGAAAATCGATCCGACCTCGCTGGGCGGAAATCCGCATGTCGCGACCTTGATCGACCGGACACGGCCCTTCTACCGCATCGAGCCGGAAGACTGGGAACCGCTGCGCAATCGGCTGGTCCCGCAGGTCACCTCGCCTGCCCGCCTGGCGGGGCGCTTCGAGCGGACGGACGGCTCGGTTCTCGACTATTCCATTGTCCCGCTTCCCGACAGCGGCTGCCTCGTCACCTACATCGACGTCACCGACAGCGTACGCGTGCAGCGGGCGCTGGAAGAGCGGAACCTGGCACTGGAATATGCCGACAAGCTGAAATCGCAGTTCATCGCCAATGTCAGCTACGAGCTGCGCACGCCTCTGAACGCAATCGTCGGCTTCAGCGAATTGCTGTCCGACGCCGCCTCCGGGCCGCTGAACACGCGCCAGCGAACCTTCGTCGATAGCGTCCTTCAGGCGTCGACCCAGCTCATCTCGCTGATCAACGACATCCTCGACCTCGCCACCATCGAGGCCGGATATCTCGAACTCCATCGCCGGCCCGTCGAAATTTCCAGCCTGCTGCAAGGCTTGGCAGACATGCTCGAAAGCCGCGCCGCCGCCCAGAAGATCGATCTGGTCTTCGACTGTCCCTCGACCGTAGGCGAGATCGATGCCGATCCGACGCGCCTGCGACAGGCGGTCTTCAATCTGCTGTCCAATGCGTTGAAGTTTACGCCCGCCGGCGGCACGGTCTCGCTGTCCGTCTTTCGCGGCGAACGCGACATCCGCATCGAGGTCGCGGATACGGGGGCGGGCATCGCGCCGGAGAACCTCGCGCGCGTGTTCCAAAGCTTCGAGCGCGGCGACCCGAATGCCCGCGAGTCAGGTGCCGGACTTGGCTTGTCGCTCACCAAGAGCCTCGTGGAACTCCATGGCGGCCAGGTCGTGCTGGAATCGACACCGGGCAGCGGCACGCGCGCGGCCTGCATCCTGCCTCTCCATGCGCCCGCGACCCCGGGCAACGACGACTGACGATGGCTGCCCTTTTCGCCGCGACGCGCCGCGTGTAATTAGGGACGACCGCCATGGACGATCCTGCACCGACACCCCTCGCCGCCGTTTCGCTGCCGAACGAGGACGCGACCTGCGCCTTCGCGCAGGTGCTTGCCGGACATCTGCGGCCCGGCGATGTCATCGGCCTGTCCGGCCCGCTCGGCATCGGCAAGTCGGTTCTCGCAAGAGCGGTCGTCCGAGCGCTCGACGACCGGGCCGGAGACGTGCCGAGCCCCACCTTCACCCTGGTCCAGCTCTATGAGGTCCGGCAGGGCCCGGCGGCCGGCACGCCGGTATTCCATTTCGACCTCTATCGGCTGGAACGGCCGGACGATGCCTGGGAACTGGGCATCGAGGAGGCGTTCGCCGACGGAATATCGCTGGTCGAATGGCCCGAACGGCTGGGTCCGCTGCTGCCGGAAACGGCGCTTTCCGCCGTGCTTTCGCCCGGGCACGGCACGGACAGCCGCAGGATCGCGCTGCAGGGCGGCGATCGCTGGACCGGCCTTGTCGCAGCCTTGAACGGATGGAGCGCCGATGTTTCCGTCTGAACGCCGCGTCGCGATCCGGCAGTTCCTGGACCGAACGGACTGGAATGACGCGGAGGCCAGCCTTCTGGCCGGAGACGCCTCCTTCCGCCGCTATTACCGGCTACGCCGCGGTGCTGAGCAGGCCGTCCTCATGGACGCGCCGCCGCCGAAGGAAGATGTCCGCCCCTTCGTCGCCATTGCCGAGATGCTGTGCCGGCACGGGCTCAGCGCCCCCCGCATCCTGGCGCAGGATACGGCCGCGGGCCTCCTGCTCCTGGAAGATTTCGGCGATGCGACCTATACCCGCGTCCTGACTGACGGCATGGACGAAACAGTTCTGTACGGCATAGCGCTCGACGCACTGATTGCCCTGCATCGAGGCTATGACGCGACCGCTGCTCTGCCCGCCTACGACGAGCGCCGGCTGCTCGACGAGGCCGCGCTGCTGGTCGACTGGTATCTGCCCGCCTTGCGCGGAATGCCGACATCGCCCGAACTGCGAGCCGAGTACCTGGCCCTGTGGCAGGCGGTGCTGCCGGTCGCACGCGGCGTCGCGAACACGCTGGTGCTGCGCGACTTCCATGTCGACAATCTGATGCTGCTGTCCGACCGCGACGGCGCCCGAGCCTGCGGCTTGCTCGATTTCCAGGATGCCGTGATCGGCCCGCTCACATACGACCTCGTCTCGCTGTTCGAGGATGCGCGTCGCGATGTGCCCGGGCCATTGGCCCGCATCCTGCTGGACCGCTATCTCGCCGCCTTTCCCGACATCGACCGCAACGCCTTCGCCGCGTCCTATGCCGTGATGGGTGCGCAACGCAGCGCCAAGATTCTCGGCATCTTCACCCGCCTCGACCGTCGCGACGGCAAGCCGCATTACCTGCACCATATCCCCCGAGTCTGGCGCTGGCTCGAAGGCGATCTCAAGCACACCGCCCTGGCGCCGCTGGCACGCTGGTTCGACCGGGAGATTGCAGCCGAATGCCGGGTCGCCCCTCCGCCCCTTTCTCCGCCCCTCTCTCCGCGAGGAACCGATAGATGACCGCTATCTCGCACGGCATGATCCTGGCCGCCGGGCTCGGACTGCGGATGCGGCCGCTCACAGCGGAACGACCGAAGCCGCTGATCGAACTGCGCGGCCAGACCCTGCTGGACCGGGCGCTGGAACGCCTGGCGCAGGCCGGCGTGACCGACACGGTCGTCAACACGCACTACAAGGCCGACATGATCGCCGGGAGCATGGCCGGCCGGGCCGGTGTTGCGGTGTCGCACGAACCGTCCTTGCTGGACACCGGCGGCGGGGTTCGCAACGCATTATCCGCTCTCGGAGGTGCCCCGTTCTTCGTCGTGAACAGCGACTCCGTCTGGGTCGACGGTCCCAGCCCGGCCCTGGACCGGATGATTGCGGCCTGGAACAACGCGAAAATGGATGCCCTGCTGATGGTCCATCCGGCCGTCACGGCCCGTGGCTATCACGGCACCGGCGACTATTTCGTGGAACCCGACGGTCCGGCACGGCGGCGGCGCGAATTCGAGGTCGCGCCCTTCGTGTTCACCGGGGTACAGATCCTGCATCCGCGCCTGTTCGATACCTCGCCGGATGGCGCCTTCTCGCTTAACCTGCTTTACGATCGAGCCGAAGCGGAGGGACGCCTGCATGCGCTGGTGCATGACGGCGACTGGTATCATGTGGGCACGCCGCCGGACCTCGCGACCGCCGAGGCGGAACTGGCCGACGGCCACGTCGCGGCGCAGAGCCGTTAGCGAAGCACCGCGACGGCTCCGGCGGATGGAGGGGCCGTGACCGACCGCCTCTACACGATCCGCGCCGGCCTGCCCTTCGTCGATCTCCTGGCGCGCGGCCTGCTCGACGAGACGGCCGGCGATCCGCTGCGTCTCAGCGGCTATACGGTGCTGCTGCCGACCCGGCGCGCCTGCCGGGCGCTTCGCGAGGCTTTCCTGCGGGTTGGCGAGGGGAAGGCCCTGCTGCTGCCGGCAATGCGGCCGCTGGGCGAGGTGGACGAGGAGGAACTGATCCTCGTTGGACCGGGGGGCGAGGGCGAGGCGGGGGCCGGGCTGGACCTGCCGCCGGTCATTCCTGAATTGCGGCGGCGTCTGATCCTCGCCCGGCTGATCGTGAATACCGGGGTGCAGGCCGATCTGGACGCCGACGGCGCGCCCGTCCCCATCGGCATCGACCATGCCGCAAGGCTGGCCGTGGACCTCGCGCGGCTGATCGACCAGGTCCAGACCGAACGGCTGGATTTCGCGCGGCTGGAATCCTTGGTCCAAGGCGATCTCGCCCGCCACTGGGAACGGACGCTCAAGTTCCTGAAGGTGGTCACCGAGCATTGGCCCTCCATCCTGGCGGAGTTGGGCCATCTCGACCCTGCGGAGCGGCGCAACCGGCTGCTCGCGGCCCAGACCGCCACCTGGCAGGCCGCCCCGCCACCGGGACCGGTGATCGCCGCCGGCTCGACCGGCAGCCTGCCAGCGACCGCCGACCTGCTGGCCGCGATCGCCGCGCTGCCCCAAGGGCGCGTGGTACTGCCGGGATTCGACCGCGGCC
>JBFWNZ010000136.1:0-9635 GCA_050250795.1 Alphaproteobacteria bacterium
CGGCGACGAGACCGAGAAGCTGCCGCCGATCCCGCAGCCCTGCCCCGGCGCGCCGGCACCGGCCGCGGTGCTTCTCGACACGGCGATCATCCAGTCGAGCGACGTGGCCAGCAACAGCTACGGCATCAACCTGCTGAGCGCGCTCAGCGTGTATGCGACCGGCGCGCGCAGCGTCAGCAATGTCTTCGGCAGCGCCGCGGAACGGGGCGGCACGGACGGCACCACGAGCACCCGCAGCTTCAGCCTGAATCTGGGCTCTTCGCCGACGACCAACTACATCACCTACGCGCTCGACATCGCCAACTCGGTACGGTCGACCAACGAGGTGATCTCGCAGCCGACGCTGGTGGCGCTGGACCGGCTGCCCTCCACCTTCTTCTCGGGCGCGGTGGTGACGCTGGGCGTGACCGGCAACAACAACTCCTCCAGCACCATCGAGGACAAGCCGATCGGCATCAGCCTGTCGATCACGCCGACCGTCATCGACAAGGACACGCTGAACCTGAACGTGAAGGTCGCGCGCTCGGCGCTGTCCACCACATCGCTGGGCACCGCGAACACCTTCAACCAGGCGCTGTCCACCACCCGGACCACCGTGTCGGCCAGCGTCACCGCGCGCTATGGGCAGACCATCCTGGTCAGCGGCCTGACCGAGACCGGCAATGTCAACTCCGACAACGGCACGCCGATCCTCAAGGACATCCCGGCCCTGCAATGGCTGTTCGACCGCCAGACGGAAGCGCAGTTCCGCACCTCGATCCTGGTCGCGATCACGCCGCGCAAGGTCGATTCGGCCGGGCCGAACAAGGTGATCGACGCGATCCGCGACCCGCAGGTGCGAAGCCGCCTGCGCCGGCTGTTCGACAAGCTGGGCGAGGAATCCTCCATCCGCCTGGCGCTGCAGCGCCTGTCCACCGCCCGCTTCTTCGAGCTGACCAAGGACGGGGATTTCGAAGCGGATCGCTGGCATGAGCGAAGTCGCCTGCAGCGCCTGCTGGACGATGCCGAACGCATGATCCGCCGCTGACGGAGATGCCTCGACGCGGGCCGTTCGCGACAGGGTGGAACCGGTACGGATCGCAGCCGCAACGGTCTCGGCGGGCTATCGGTCCGGCAGCGCGAGAAACTCGTCTATGCCCTTCCAGAACGGATGAATCCGCGAATGGCGGTCCAGGAATCGCTTCGTATCGTCACCAAGATAGCGCCGAAAGTCCGTCCGCAGATCGCCCTCGACCGCAGCGATCCTGTGCGGCGCCAGAATTGACGAGATACGCAGGTAGTTCTCTGCCCAGAGAGGCGCGAATATCCGTTCGAAGAACTCCTGAATTCGACCGCTCTCCGCGATGCCGATCCGGATATGCTTCGGAAGTCTGAGCCATTCATGCGTGGACACCTGCAGCGCTAATGGCCGGCCTTCGAGGCCCAGCGCGATTGCTGCCGTTTCGTCGATCCAGGCGATCTCGGTGAAATCGCTGTCGAACCAGTTCCGGGCCGCTCCGCGATAGGTCAAGCCCATCGATATATGCTGGCCGGCAATCAGAATTTTCGCCCAACTCCGGCCCATGAAACGCTGAATCAGCGTGTTCTGCGGCTCCTCGAACAGACCGGACGAAAAGGCCGGGTCGACGCCTGCCATCGTATAGAGGCGGCGCATCGTTGCACCGATCCGGCCGGGCAGCAGCTCTTCAAAATCGATCACCTCCCAATTGTCGAACTGCATCGCATGCAGGGAGCCCACATGAAAGTAACGCTCCATAAAATACGGCCTTACGCAAAAACGGCTTGCGGCCTCGGCGATATGGTCGAGCGATGCGTTCCGACCCGGTCGATCGGGAAAAGGATTGTTCGGCGACGGGAACTCAAACCCATCCAACCAGGGCAGACCGGATCGCCCGAAATCGTAGTGACAGGCGGAATCGTAAAGCAGGTGGGCGTGCTGAGACACCAATTGGGAAAGAGGGTGCCGCACGATCTGCACGAAAGCGTTGGCGTTCGCAACTTTCCGCAGACGTGCGGCCACGTCATCCGGCGCCGAAATTCCCGCGATGCGCCCGTGCTGGACCAATGCGACGCGACGGCAATGGCCTTTATCGATATAGGTGCGATACTTGAGCAACAGATCGGCCTCGGTTCCCGCCTCGATCGCCGCATCGATTTCGCCGATATGCACCGACAGCAGTTCCGGATGCGCCGACAGAAACCGCATCATCGCGACGGAGCCCCCCAACCCACTCGGGGTGACGACAAGAGAAAACATCGCAACGCTGGAGGAATCCTGGCCATTCCCTCCACCCATGACCGCGGCTGAAGCGGCCTCGCGCTTCTGCAATTCCGCTTGTTCGACGGCATCCATCCGCGCCTGGATTTCGGGATTGTTCGGCTGGATCGCGTTGGCTTGAGCATAATTCTGCCGCGCAAGCCGGAAATTCTCGCGCATGAGGAACATGTCGCCGAGAAGGCAGAAGGCCATCACCGAGACCGGGTTCTTCTTCAGCACCCGATGGACAAGCTTTTCCGCAAAGGCAAAATCCCGCTCGCGGTCGAAGGCGTCGGCCGCCGCCTCCAGCAGATCGAACTCCGTCCAGACCGGTTCGGATTCCGCCATCGCTGTCCTCCCGCGACTAGATTCCGGCTATTGGGCGATTAGACCACCGGATCGGTGGACCGTAAAAGCCGGACTGGGTTAGGCTTGCCCGCAAGGCCGCATTCCGCGGCGAATACTCAGAAGACATTCCGGCATCGGAGAGGAGCGCACCATGAGGCTTGCGGGCAAGAATGCGGTAATCACGGGTGCCGCGTCGGGCGTCGGGCGGGCATCGGCCCTGCTGTTCGCGCAAGAGGGCGCGGCGGTCGCCTGCGTCGATATCGAGCGGGAATTGGGCGAAGAGACGGTGGCGATGGTGCGCAAGGCGGGCGGCGACGCCGTCTTCGTCGAATGCGATCTGGCCAACCCGGCCTCCATCGAGCAGATGGCCACGGCCTGCATGGCGTGGCGCAAGGAAATCCACATCCTGTTCAACAACGCCGCGATCGCCGAACGATCCGATTTCGAGAATATCCCGCTGGCCGAGTGGAACCAGCAGGTCGCCGTCAACCTGACGGCACCCTTCCTGTGCAGCCAGAAGCTGGCCCCGGCTCTGAAGGCCGCCGGCAACGCCTCCATCGTGCATCACGGCTCCATCGACGGCGTGCAGGGCAACCCGACGCTGGTCGCCTATTCCGCCTCGAAGGGCGGGCTGGTGCCGCTGACGCACACCATGGCCTATTGGCTGTCGCCGCTGGGCATCCGGGTGAACCTGATCAATTCCGGCGCCCTGCGCGAGAGCCGCCAGGGCATCCCCGTCCGGCTGAACCGGGACAACCGCGCCGGCGCGCCGATGAGCGAGGTGCAGCGCCGCACCACGCCGCTGGGCCGGCCGGGATTCATCGAGGAAGCGGCATCGGTGGCGCTGTTCCTCGCCTCGGACGATTCCTCCTACATGTCGGGCAGCATCGTCACCATCGACGGCGGCCGCACCGGCCTCACCCCCGGCACTTTCTGAGCGCCGGACCGACGCGCGCGGGCAACAGCCCGGGCACGGCGCCGCCCCTCACACGCGGGGCGGCGCTTGCGCTGTTCGCCGTCGTGGTGCTGGCCTGGGGCATCAACTGGCCGGTCACCAAGGCGATGCTGTGGGACGTCACGCCGCTCTGGACCGTGACGATCCGCTCGGCCGCAGGTGCGGCCGCCCTGCTCGTCATCACGCTGGCGCGCGGCGCCTTGATCCTGCCGCGCCGCGGCGACCTGCCGGTGGTGGTCAATATCGCCCTGCTGCATATGGTGGGCTTCTCGGCGCTGGTCGCCATCGGCCTGCAATTCGTGCCGGCGGGCCGCGCGGTTGTGCTGGGCTACACCACCCCGCTCTGGGTCGCGCCGGCCGCCTGGCTGCTGCTGGGCGAGCGGCTGACGGCGGCACGGGTCGCCGGGATCGCGCTGGGCCTCGCCGGGATCGCGGCGATGTTCAACCCCGCCGCCTTCGACTGGCACGACAGCCACGCCCTGATCGGCAACGGTGCCATCCTGCTGGCGGCAATGTCCTGGGCCGCCAGCATCGTGCATGTGCGCGCCCATCGCTGGATCGCGACACCCTTCCAACTCGTGTTCTGGGAGGTGCTGCTGGCGACGGCGGTCCTGGCCGGATTGGCGCTCGCACTCGAAGGGATGCCATCCATCGACTGGCACCCATCCCTGGTCCTGCTGTTCGTCTATGGCGGCGTGTTCGGGATCGCGCTGGCCTATTGGGCGATGGCGATGGTGAACCGCAGCCTGCCGGCGATCACCACCTCCATCGGCATCCTCGCGACGCCGCTTGTCGGGACGCTATGTTCCGTGCTCGCCTTGGGCGAGACGGCCGGTCCGGCCCTGCTGGGCGGCATGGCGCTGATCGCGGGCGGGATCGCGCTGGGCACCCTGGCCCGGCGGCCGCATGACAGGGAGGGCACGCGATGACCGAGATCCCGATGGCGGACCGGAAGGCGGCGTTCCTGGCGCTCGGCGGGCGATGGGAGCCCGGCTGGGACGCGGTGATGGAATTCGACCCCGAATTCTTCGATGCGTTCCTGGCGCTGGCCGCCGTGCCGCTCCGCAACGGACACCTGTCGCCGAAGGTCAAGGCGCTGATCGGCCTGGCCGTCGACCTGTCGGTGACGCGGCTGGATGCCGAGGGGGTTCGCAACCATCTGCGCACAGCACTGGATGCCGGGGCCAGTCAGGGCGAAATCCGCGAGGCGATGCAGATCACCGCAGGCGTCGGCATCCTGAGCTGCGTGGTCGGCCTGCCGGTGCTGACGGAGGAACTGCGCAAGACAGGCCGCGGCGCGGAAGTTCCGCAAGGCGACCTCGATTCGCGCCGGCGGGCCTCGAAGGCGGCCTTCGAGCGCGACCGCGGCTATTGGACGCCGTTCTGGGAGGACATCCTGCGCCTCGACCCGGACTTCTTCGACGCCTATCTGCGCCTGTCCTCGGTTCCGTGGAAGACCGGCCACCTCGAACCGAAAGCGAAGGAGTTCATCTATATCGCGGTCGATGCTGCCGTGACGCTGCTGCACGAGCCGGCAGTGCGGGTGCATATCCGCAACGCGCTGGGACATGGCGCCAGCGCGGCCGAACTTCTCGAACTGTTGCAGATCGTCAGTGCGCTGGGCGGCCAGAGCCTGCGCCTGGGCGTGCCGATCCTGATCGACGAGATCGCGCGGCGGAACGACGGCTGACCCGTTCGCCGGATTGCCCCGGTTGCCGGTTCCTGTTAATCGGAACGGGTGCCGTCGGGGCGCGACCGACCGGAGGCGCCATATGAAACCTAGGGGCAACCATGGCCGGCTGCGGGGAGCAGCCGAGAGGCATATTCCTGCATGTCCTTGAATCTCCGTGCAAACCAGCGCCACCACCGCCGCCAGACCCGACTTCGGATGGCAAAGCGTCTGGCGTTTCTCGCCCTGTTCGTTGTCGTCGGATACATGGCCTATGCCGCCGGCACCGACTTGGCAGAACGCGACGTTACCCGGCTGGAGGGCGACGTCGAGACGCTTACGCGGCGAGTCGCGGCGGCCGACGAGCAGGCGGCCCAGTATCAGGCCGAGGCCCAGGAAGCCCGCCGCCAGGAGCAGGAGTGGCGGCAGCGCTATGACGAGGACGTGCCGGCGGGTCCGTCCAAGGATCTGCTCGCCCAGATCAAGAAGCGGCTCGATGAGGGCATCCGTCCGGCGCGCCTGCAACTTGCCATCGGCGCCGCCGTGAACGAACCGGTCTGCGAGGGCGAGCCGGTGACCAAGCGATTCATCGTCCGCACACCGCTCTATCGCGGCCCGCACACCGCCGTCAGCTTTGCCGACAACGCCATCACGGTGACGGCCGACGGCCAGTCCGGCACCGATGGCGAGAACCGCGCCCATGCCTGGTTCAATCCGGCAGAGCCGGTCACGGTCTCGTTCGTCACACTCAGCGGACAGAACAGCGAGGTGTCGGGCCTGCTTCCGCTGCACCATTCGGTGATCGCCGATGGCGCCGAGTACCGGTTCAGCATCGTTGCCGGGGACAGCCGCGGCTTCGTGCATGTGACGAGCGACCGCTGCAAGGCGTCCTGATCATCTATGCCGAATCATTCACCCCGGCTAAGCTTGCACGCATGAGCGAACCTGCATTCGACCGCGCCGCAATGGACCGGCTTGCCAAAGCACTGGCCTTCATCTGCGGTCGCGACCATGGCTGCACCCTTGCCCTCAAGGCTGCGGCGGAATCCGGATCCGAGTCCGATATCAAAAAGGCGCGCGCGCTGTTCCTGAAGCTGAAGCCGAACGAACGGCGCGCCGCGCTGGCGATGCTGTCGGACTGAGGCCGGTCAGCGGGCGGTTCGATGCTCTGCTTCGTCTATGTCCTGGGCAGCGCAACCGAACGCGGGCCGCGCACCTATGTCGGCTGGACGCTGGACCTGGAGCGGCGCCTTGCGCAGCACAATGCGGGATCGGGTGCGCGATCGACACGCGGACGATGCTGGATGCTTCTGTATGCCGAGCGGCACGACAGCCGGGAAGCGGCGATGCGACGCGAATGGCGCCTCAAGCGGGACCGCCGCTTCCGCCGGCGGCTCGCCGCCTGCATCGCTGCCTTCAGCGCCGACGGCGCTGCAACCGCCGGAGCCTGACCGTCAAAGCTGGCATTTGAGATAGGCGCCCGCAAAGACGAATGCCTCTTCGCTCAGGCCGATGCTCCGTTCGCGATTGGCATGCAGGATGACCGCCTCGATGACCGCATCGCGTCGATCGGCCTTCAGACGCTGATAGGTGCACTCGCACGCCTGCTTGAACGCCTTGCCGTCGGACATGCATGCTTCAACGAACTTGCCTTCATCGTCGCAAGCTGCCAGCCCCAAGCCAACTACCGCCAACGAAAGTATCTTTGCTATCTTGCGCCGCATTCTCCCCATGCACCGCACCCCAAACGATCCTCATCCATAAGTGTAGTGGTATCGACCCGATCCGTGAACGCGCTTTGACATCCATGTTCCAACTCCATGAACGACTTGCAGCCGACAGCCATCTGGCGGGCCGGGCTGCCGGCTGCCAGATCCGTCTGGTCGACGATGCCCGTTACTTCTGGCTTCTGCTGGTGCCGGAGGTGGCGGAGATGCGAGACCTGCACGATCTGCCGCCCGAGCAGCTGACCGCCGTCATGCGGCTTGCCGCGGGACTGGGCCGCGCGCTACAGGCCGCGACGCGCGCCGACAAGATCAACACCGCAGCCATCGGCAACATGGTGCCCCAGCTTCACATCCATGTCGTGGCGCGCCATCGCGACGACGCGGCCTGGCCGCAGCCTGTCTGGGGCGCCGGCAAGCCGGTACCGCTGCCCGCGGAGGAGCGGACAGCGCGCCTCGCGCAGGTCGGGGCCATGCTGCGCGACCTCGAAACCTGAGCGGAGATGCCGGCGATGCAGATGGGGGTCTTCTTTCCGCAACTGGAGATCGGCAGCGATCCCGGCGCGATTCGCGATTTCGCACAGACCGCAGAGGATCTCGGCTACGATTTCATCGAGACCATGGATCATGTGATGGGGGTAAATCCGGACAGCCGCCCCGGCTTTTCCGGCCCCTATACACACCGTTCCGCCTTTCGCGAGGCCCTGGTCCTGCTGGGCTTTATCGCCGGCTGCACGCGGCGGCTCGGTCTGATGACCGCGGTCCTGATCCTCTCGCAGCGCCAGACGACGCTGGTCGCCAAACAGGCGGCGGAACTGGACCTGCTGTCCCAGGGGCGCCTGCGGCTGGGCATCGGCGTCGGCTGGAACCGCGACGAATGCGAAAGCATGGGCATGAACTTCCGCGACCGCGGTGCGCGGGTGGAAGAGCAGATCGCCCTGTTGCGGGCGCTGTGGACGCAGGAGCTTGTGACCCTCGACGGGCGCTGGCATCGGGTTCGCGATGCCGGCATCAATCCGCTGCCGGTCCAGCGGCCCATCCCGATCTGGATCGGGGGCATGGCCGACGCGGTTCTGGACCGGATCGGCCGCCTGGGCGACGGATGGCTGCCGAAATTCCCGAGCCTCGATCCGACGCTTCAAGGCCGGGGCATGAAACGGCGCGAGGAATCCCCCGAGGCCCTGATCGCAAGGGTCCATGCCAGCGCAAGGGCCGCGGGCCGCGATCCGGCAGCCATCGGCATCGAGGGGCGCGTCAACCTGGGCGGGCGCACGCCCGACGAGTGGATGCGCGAACTGGCAGCCTGGCAAGCGCTCGGCGCCACGCATATGCATGTCAAGACGATGGACCGCGGCCTCACGCCCACGGAACAGATCGACCTGCTGCGCCGCTTCCGCGACTGCGTCGGGCCGCCCGACTGGCGGCCCTGACGCAGTGCCGACCGATTCTTAAATCCCCAGCTTGTCGACGCAGGCGTCTGCCACCGCCTTGTTCGGCTTTGCCGCGCCCGGCATCGTCGCCCAGCCGTCCTGCATGACCAGATCGGGCCGGCCATACCAGCCCGCCGCCTTCAGTTCGGCCATCTTGGCATCCATGTCGGGGTCGCCCTTTGCCTGGGCGACGCAGATCGGCGTCAGCGCGGACACGACGGCGGCCGTGGCGCGTTCATCCGCCATCCGACCTGCCGCAGTCGGGCTCATCCAACCGCCGACCGTGGCATATCCCGCGGCTGCGGCAACACCCAGGATGGCACCGACCACGCCGGGAAGAATCCATTTCCGATTCTGCATATCGACTCTCTCCCTATTCTGACGTTTCTATGGAGAGCCATTATATGCAATTTTATTTCTTATTCTACCCTCTGAAAGCAATAAAAAGACCGGACATCAACTGCACCCGATCGCGTAGATGCCTTCGACGCGCGGCAGCGGGTGGGTGGACCAGGTTTGCCCGCCATCCTCGGTGCCGAACACCTGCCCGCGACGCGCCCCGCACCAGACGCGCTGCGGACTGGTCGGGCTCTGCGCAATCGTCATCAGGGTGCTGTCGATCGACACCCCATGGTCGAAGCGCTGCCAGGACCGGCCATAGTCGCGGCTACGGTACAGCGAACCGGCGTCGCTGATGGAAGCGATGCTGAGGGCGGCGTACATCGTCTCCGGGTCGTGCGGCGACACCTGAACGTCGCGGGTGTAGGTCAGCGGCGAGAACCGTCCGATGCCGATCTCGGCCCAGCTATCGCCCCGGTCCTCGCTGAGGAAGATGCCCATTCGGTTGGCGAGGTGCAGCGCCCCCGGATGCGTGGGGCTGGTCGTGACGGCATGGGAATCCAGCATGCCCTCATGGGTGACATCGCTGATGATGCTGCTCTTGAGCCGCTCCTGCTGCGCCATGGCCAGCAGCGGCGTGTTGCAATCCGCCCAGCTGTCGCCGCCATCGAGGCTGCGCACGACCCCGCCCACTTCCATCGCCGCATAGACGGTACCGGGATCGACGGGGTCCAGCGCAATCCGGACGACGCGCATCGGGAAACCCTGGCGGATCATGCCCTGCGGCTCGGGCACCGGAAGCTGCCGCCAGGTCGCCCCGCCGTCGCGGGTGCGGAAGATGCTGGTGTGCTCGGTTCCCACATACAGGGTCCCGGGCTCCGTCGGATGCAGGCACATCGACCAGACCACCCGC
>JBFWNZ010000137.1:0-9562 GCA_050250795.1 Alphaproteobacteria bacterium
GCTGTCGTTGCGGATGATGGCGAAGGCGAGTTCGGTCTCCTCCTCGTTCATGAGGTAGAGCGTGCCGCCATCCGCGTTGGGAATCCGCTTCGCCTCAAGCAGGATCATCTCCCGCAGGCGATTGTGATCGCGCTCGGAGGACAGCGCGATACCGAGTTCGATGAGGCGCTGGAACATCGCCTCCCGCCCGGCGGCGGTTGCCGTTCCATCCCCAGCCAATCCGGTCTGCCCCTGCATTCACCTCTCCGTGCCGGCTGACGCGTGCCGCGCCGGCCCCTCCCGGGTCAACTCTAGCACGCCCAGGCCGGAGGGAACCATGGGGCCGACGGACGTATACAACCATCCGCGGCGCAACCCATGCCCGAAACGGCTGCCCCCCGGCATCCGGTCGTTCCGAACGGCGGGCACTGTGCCATGGCAGGACGGCATTGGCTATAAAATGAGCAACCTTCTACCGCTCCTGCATGGCACGGTCGGCGGCGCCGATCAGCGGATCGAGAAGGTATTCGAGCACCGTTCGCTGCCCGGTCTCGATCGCGCAGATCACCTGCATGCCGGGGAACAGGTCGTAGCGAAGGTCCCGCTTCTGGAAGTGGTCGCCCTCGGTCTCGATCCGGACTTTGTAGTAGGCCACGTCCTTTTCCGTGACCAGCGTGTCCGGGCTGACGCGGACGACCTGCCCGTTGAGATGACCGAAGCGGGGCGCGTCCGCGGAAGCCAGCCGGACCGTCGCCGTCTGGCCGCGCCGCACATAGCCGATGTCCTGCGGCGGCAGCTTCGCCTCCACGACCAGACGATCGTCGGCCGGCACGATGTCCATGACCGTCGCCCCGGGCTGGACGACGCCGCCCTTGGTAAAGACATAGATGGACTTGATGATGCCGTCGACCGGCGCCCGCAGAACGCTGCGGCGCAGGCTGTCGTCGAACTTCCGCAGGCGCTGGCTCAGTTCCTCGAAGGATCGCGTCGCTTCGTCGAGATCGGTGCTCGCCTCCTCCTGAAAGCGCGTCCGGACGGCGTCCATCTGCGCGCGCGCCTCGGCCAGCGCTGCCTCGACACGCGGCAGCGCCGCATTGTCCTCGGCGATCCTGCCGCGAAGAACGGCCGCCTCCTTCAGGAGGTTCAGATGGACCATGCGGTTGGTCAGGTCGCGCTGGAGAAGCTGCTCGCTGATCCGGATCTGCTCGTCGAGCAGGCGCAATGTCTGCTGATTGTTGGAAATCCGGGCCTTCACTTCCTCGATCTCGCGCTCGCGCTGCGTCATGGCATTGCGCTGGCTTTCGAGTTCGAAATTCAGACGGTTGCGCCGGACGTTGAACAGTTCCGACGCCTTCTTCACGAGGTCCGGATTGTCGCGGCGCAGCTCGGGCGGAAAGGTCGGCGCATCGCGGCCCGACACTTCCGCCTCCAGCCGTGCGATGTCCGAGCGCAACGCGACCAGCCGCAGGCCCAGCTCCTCGGCCTCGGCGCCGCTGCGCGTCGTCTCCAGTTCCAGCAGCGGCTGCCCCTCCTTCATCGCCTCGCCCTCGCCGACCAGAATCCCGGCGACGATGCCGCCCTCGAGATGCTGGACGCTCTTGACCTGGCTGGCCGGCACCACCTCGCCCATGGCCGTGCTGACGACATCGAGATGGGCGAATGCCGCCCAGACGAAGAAGGCAATCGTCGTCACGGCGCACAGGACGAGAAACAGATGCGAGCGCGTGCCCGCCGCATGCGCCGGGTCCCAGGCCTCGCCCGCACGGGCGCGCAACTGCGCCAGCAGCGGCGTCATGGCACCGCCTCCGCCGTCGGCGCAACCGTCACCAGCCGCGGTACGGGCTTCGCATTCAGGTCGAGAACGAGGCGCGCGCCGCGCATGATGGTGGGATCGTGCGAGATCGCAACGATGGTGCGCCCCCGCCGCGCCAGATCGAGCAGCGCCGCATAGACGGCATTGCGGCCCTCGGCATCCAGACCCTCGGTCGGCTCGTCGAACACGACCAGTTGGCCGTCGCCGGTCAAGGCGCGCGCCAGGGCGAGCCGCCGCCGGTGGCCGACGGACAGGGTGAAACCGTTGTTGGTGATGGGCGTGTCGAGGCCCTTGGCGCTCTCGTCGATGAAGGTGCCGAGGCCGGCGGCACGCACGACACGCTGTATCCCCTCTTCGTCCAGTTCCGGATTGGCGGCCAGAAGATTCTCGCGGATCGTGGCATCGATGAAACTCGGCTCCTGCGGCAGGTAGCAGACCTGACGGCGCCACCAGCCGGGCGCCATCTGCCGCAGGTCCACGCCATCGGCGAAAACCTGACCGCGCGTCGGATCGACAAGCCCGACCAGCATCCGCGCCAGCGTCGTCTTGCCGGCACCGTTGCGGCCGGTCACCACCAGCACCGACCCCGGCGCCAGCGACAGGTTGAGCGATTCGAAGAGCGGAGAGGACGATCCGGAAAAGGCGAAGGCGACGTCGCGCAGCTCGATCCGGCCCGAGTAATGGCGCAGCGCCGAGCCCTCGTCGGGTTCCAGTTCCAGCCGCGCCAGACCGCGCAGCCGGGCCAGGGCCTCATCGGCCTTGGCGAAGGTTTCCCCCAACTGGGCGAACCGGACGATCGGCCCCAGCGCACGCGCCGAAAGCAGGTTGGCGCCGATCATGGCGCCCACATCCAGATGGCCCTGCACCACCAGGATCGCGCCCACGGCGACGATCGCGACGCTCATCAGGGCCTGCGCGCTCTGCGTCACGGTCTGCGTCGTGCCCTGCCGCATGCCGAGATAACGACGCATGTCCTGCACCGCATCGACATAACGGTTCCAGGCGGTCATCAGCAGAGGCGCCGCCCCGAAGGCGCGCACCGTATCGGAGGCCGTGCTGGCGGTGCCGACCAGCGTGTTGCCGGCCGCGGATATCTCGGTCATCCGCTTGCTGGAATCGCGCAGGCCGCGCTGCATGAAGGCGGAATAGAAACCGACGATCAGGATGAAGGCGAAGACGATGCCCGCGAGGGTCGGGCTCATGAGGCCCAGCGCAAACACGAATATGAGGGCGAAGGGAACGTCCAGCACCGCGGCGACGTTCGGCGCGCCATGCGCCTGCTCCACAAGGTCGAGGCCGCGCAGGGTCTCGCGACGCTCGCCGGAGGGAATGCGCGACAGCGCGGCGGTCCGCGCGGCGGTCATGATGCCGAAGGCGCCGACGGCAAGCTGCCGGTCCGGTTCGGCACCGATGGTCCCTGCCAGACGCGCCCGCACATGCCGGAAGCCGAATTCCAGCGCAACCGCGATGAGAACGCCGCTGGTGAGCGTCGCAAGGGTGGCATCGACGCCATAGGAGACGTAGCGGTTCAGGACCTGGGTGACGAACAGCGGCGATGCCAGGGCCAGCACATTCGCGAAGAGCGATGCGATCACCAGCTCTGCGGCCAGCGCCGGCCGCAAGCGCAGGCGGCGGAACAGTTCGGAATAAGCAGTCAGTAACACGGCCGGCAGAACTCCCCCCGGATTTCGGCCGGCGAAGTCTGCCATGCGGCGGCCGCGTTGTCAGGGGCCGCCTTTCACCACTTCGGGCTCAAGCTGCCCCAGCACGCCGAGCAGGTTGTAAGCCGCGATCAGCACGTCGGTTTCCGCCGACACCGCATCGCTCTGCGCATTGATAAGCGAGGTCTCTCCCTGGAGCACGTCGATCAGCGAACGCTGCCCGAGCGTGCGTTCCTGGCGGGCGAGGTCCAGAAACGCACCGGCGATCTGGGCCTGGAGGTTAAGGGATTCCGCGGTCCGCCGTGCTGTGTCGAACTGCTGCCAGGCGTTGCGCGTCGCCTCCTCGACCCGGCGCGCCACGTCCTGGACAGTTCGCGCCGCGGCAACATGATCGGCCTGCGACGCCCGCAACGTGTTGATGGCGGTCAGGCCCAGGTTGAACTGCCAGCGCAGTTCGACCTTGGCGATGGATTCGTTCTGCTTGCCGATGGTGCCGGCGACATTGCGCTTGCGGTTGTGCTCGCCGATGGCCTGAAGCGTGGGCGCGAACTCGCGGCTCTCGGTTTCATTGATCGATTCATCGGCGATGGTGGCATCGATCCGCGCCAGCTGGATGTCCGGATTGGCCTGCAGCGCCAGCGCAATCGCATGCTCCAGCGTATCCGGCAGCAGAGCTGCCGGCAGCGGAACGGTCTCAAGATTCTTGATGTCGGTCGGTTCATAACCGAACACGGCGCGGTACCGGTTGAGCGCCTGAATGACCGCGCCTTCGGTCTGGATGTGGCGTGCCTGGGCGCCGGCCAACTGGGTCTTGGCCTGCAGAACGTCGGTAGACAGGCCCGCTCCCTGCTCGACACGCGCCTCCTCAAGACCGGTCTGCCGGCGGATATTCTCCTCCGACTGGCGGGCGAAGTCGCGAACCTCGACCGACCGCCGCACATTCAGGAAGGCGGTGACGCCTTCGAGGACCACGGCCTGCCGCGCCTGCAACAGGCGCGCGCGGGCCCCCTCCAACTGAAGGCGGGCCTTCTCGATGACGGAATTCGTCGCGCCGAAATCCCAGAGCAACTGGGTCAGGCGCAGATTCGTCTCGCCGAAGCTGGTGTTCGTATCCTCGGCCGTCGGCTTCTGCTGCTTCTCGCGTCCGAAGCCATGGGTCGCTTCGAACTCGGGATACCACCCTCCCCACGCACTCCTGGCGCGCTGCTCCGCGGCGTCGACGCCGGCACGCGCCGCAGCGACGCGATCATGTTCCTGGATCAGCGAAGGAAGAAGCGTCGAAACCGAAACCCCATCCGGCGGCGCCTGGGCAAGCGCCAGCGCCGCATGCCCCAAAACGACAAGGCACACGCTCGCGGCCCAACTGCGTCTGGCCGTGGTCCCCACTGGCGTTTTCAACCCCTGCCGATAGCGATCACGTGGTTAAATACCGCACCGCATACTTTGCGGCTGTTCCATATTACTATGCCCATATTGTGTTGAAAGCCGATTGCAACGCAACATCTTGCTTTCGACATGACGCGAATTCTTCGGCGAAAGCCGGAGAGAAAATGCTCGCGATTTATCGAAAAATTTATATAATTCTTGGCTTCATGATGGTCGCATTCTGTGCGGCCTTCGGTCGGGCGGGGATTCCGGTACCCGCGGTGGGTATCGGGCCGATCGGTTCGGGGAGGGTGGCGTCTTGGCAACACCTGACGGCACAACGGTCGTTGGCACGGCCGGGCATTCCGGTACTTCGACGGGCAGCGCCAGCAGCGGGTCGACGGCCGGCGGATCGAAGGGCGAGACCAGCCTCGACTCGCTGGTCCGCGCCTTCTACGACGCCATCGCAAGCACCGATCCCGCTGCGGTCCGCACCAGCGCCGATGCGCTGATCGACATCAAGACCGGCGAAGCGTTGGCCGACGGGATGCCGCCGAATCTCGCGAAGCAGGCGGCAGAGAGCTATGTCGCGGAACTGCTGCGCGGCCTGTCCTCCGGGCTGCCGATCGAAGTGGCGATGCAATCCGCCGACAATGCCTATGCCGGCGCGGTCGCGGCGGCCCAGGCCCAGATGGACGCCGCCGCCGGCGACAACGCGGTCACCGACCTGATTCAGGCGATGGCCTCGGGCAAGGGCATCGACGATGCCGTCGATCACGCCCATGGGTCGCAAGACAATGACAGCGCCGACGCCTCTGCGAAAGCCGCCCAGGATGCGTTCATCCAGGGGCTTACGGAAGCGCTGGCCGACGGCCTTAAGGGCGACGCGGCCATCGCGTTTGCCGCCGAGCGGGCGACCGCCGTCCTGGAGGCGTCGCAGGGCGACAGCAGCGCGGATGCGCTGATGCAGGCCCTGTCGAGCGGCGAAGGCGTCGAAGCGACGATGGCCCGCCTGATGGGCGACACGACCCAGGGCATGGACCCGGCAGCGGCCGCGGCGGCGCGTGCCGCCTTCCAGCGCGGTCTGGCCCAGGCGCTCGATCACGGCAGCCAGGCGGAGAGCGCGCTGTCGGATGCGGCGACGATCTCGAACACAGCCGCCAGCGTATCGACGGCGATGCCGGCCGATCCGGCCTGGGCGCTGGCCAGCGGTGCGAATGTCGATTCGATCATCCAGCAGATCGTCGGCACCGACGGAATGACCCCGGACCAAATCGCGGCCGCGACGCGGGCGTTCCAGGACACATTGTCGTCCTCGCTCGCCGCCGGCAGTTCCGCGGATCAGGCGATGCGCTCGGCGGAGAACGCGGCAAGCACGGCGTCGTCCGCGGCCGACGCCTCCGGCGGCGATCCCCTGCTGCAAGCCCTGGCAAACGGCCAGAACATCGGACAGGTTGTCGGCAATTCGGCTTTTGCCAACGCGATGGCGGACGCGCTTTCGCAGGGGGCGGGCCTCGCCGCCGCAACGCAGGCCGGCAATGCCGCCGCCAGCACGGCGCAAACCCTTGGCGACAGCGGCACCTCCGACCTCCTGACCGCGATGGCCACCGGCCAGGACGTTCAGCAGGCGATCAACACCGCGATGGGCGGCGGCGGGTCGGCGGATGCCACGCGCGCCTTCGAGGCGTCGCTGGGCAACAATATGGCGGCCGGGTCGTCTGCCAACGATGCGATGCAGACGGCATCGGCGGCCTCGAACACGGCAGGCGCCCTGTCCGGCCAGGGCAGCAGCGGCCTGAACGCCATTGCCAGCGGCAACACGGGGCCCGCCGGCGGCTCGACCGGCGGCAACACACAGACCGCGAGCGACAACAGCGGCGATGACGGCCTGGACATGGACGCGATCGCCGCGGCCATCGCCCGCACGGAAACGGCGGCGGGCGGCAACACGGGCCAGGGCGGCAGCGGCAGTTCGAGCAATTCCGGCAGCAGCGGCGGCAGCTCGGGCAGCGGCAGTTCCGGCGGCTACAGCTACAGCAATCCCTTCACCAGCGGCGGCAGCACCGGCCCGCTTAGCGGCGGCGGCGGCAACGATCCGCTGTACACGCCGCCCAGCAGCGGATCGACCGGCAGTTCCTCCGGCAGCAGCGGTTCGAGCAGCAGCAGCAGCAGCAACACGACGGCACCGGCGAACATCGCGCCGACCGCCACGGCCGACAACGCAACCGGCCATGAGAACCAGATTCTCACGATTCCGATTCTCGGCAACGATTCCGATCCCGACGGTTCCGGCGTCTCGCTGGTCAGCGCCACGCTCGTCTCGGGAACGGGAACGATCCAGACCCCCGGCGGGCAGCTCGTCTACGATCCCGGCACGACCTACGACTATCTGGACGACGGCGACACCGCGACCGTCACGGTCCGCTACGTCATCCAGGATTCCGCCGGCGCCCAGGCCTCGACGACGGCGACCATCCTCGTCACCGGCACCAACGACGCCCCGGTCGTCGCGCTGGCGGCCATCGCCGAGGACGAGGACGTCACGATCGACTTCTCGGCGGCGCAGTTCAGCGGCCTGTTCAGCGATGTCGATGCCAACGACACGCTGGTGAAGATACAGATCACGACGTTGCCGACGCAGGGCACCCTGCAACTGCGCGGCGTGGACGTGACGCTTAACCAGGAGATCGCGACCGCGGACCTGGACGGCCTGACCTATGTCCCGGGCACGCACAATAACGGTTCCGACAGCTTCGAGTGGAAGGGCAGCGACGGCACGGTCTATTCGGCCGACGCGGCACGCTTCGACCTGACGCTCGGCCCCGTGAACGACGCACCGACGGTGTCCGACCCGACCGTGGCGCCCGTCGTCAACGAAGACAGCGGCATCCTGATCGGCGGCATCTCCATCGACGATGTCGACGCGGCCGAGGGCGACGGAATCGTCACCGTCACCTTCGCGGTGGACAAGGGCAGCGTCGCCATCTCGACGGGGATCCCCGGCGGCATCACGCCTGACGACATACAGGCCGGCGAAAACGGAACGGGCTCGGTCACGGTCACGGCCTCGCTGGCAGCGATCCGCGCCACGCTGGCCGACGCAGAGGGCCTCAGCTATCGCACCGCGCCCGGCGACGATACCGACGCGGCCCTGACCATCACCGTGGACGACCGCGGCAACTCAGGCTCCGGCGGCCCGCTGACGACGACCAAGGTCATTCCCATCGACGTGGTCCCGGTCAGCGATCCTCCGGTCCTGACCACCGACTATGCGCCGCTCGCGGCAACGATCCGGGTGGTGCAGCCGATCGCTTCGGGCACGGCCTACGACCATCATTACCTGAAGGACATCCAGGTCACGGTGAACGGCCAGGCGGTGGCCCATAGCATCGATCTGGGTACCGGCGCGCAGGATCTCGGCGGCGGCATCATCGAGACCGCCACGGGCACCTATCGCGAGTTCTTCATCCGCTTCGAGGCGCCGGCCGAGGCCGATATCGCGCTGTCTTTCGATCATCAAGCCGGCGACGAGGACCCCGACGCCTCGCGCGAGGGGCTTCGCTTCGACCTCCAGGTCGGCGGCTCCGACTATGCGACACTCGCCGACCGCAGCTCCGATCCGGCCTATGTGCCGGGCAACAACCAGCCTTCCAGCTATGCGGCCCAGAGTTTCACGGCGCATTACGCGGTCCAGCCGGACGGCGGCATCGTGTTCTCGGCGTCGCAGGGCCTCGCAGGCGGTCCCGGCAGTTCGGTCGATCTCGACTATGTCGAGAACGCCATCGTCCCCGTCGACGACACCATCGCCATCACGGATGTCGACAGCAGCCAGCTGACGGCCGCGCAGGTCAGCATCACCGGCAACTTCACCGCCGGCGAGGATTTTCTGTTCGCGGACGTCACCGGCACGGCGATCACCGCCAGCTTCGACCCCGCAACCGGCGTGCTGAGCCTGACCGGCGCCGACAGCGTCGCCAACTATCAGCAGGTGCTGCGCTCGGTCGCCTATGGCAACGCCAGCGACGCGCCCAACATGGCGGCCCGCACCATCGCCTTCGAGGTCAGCGACGCCGTCGGCGGCGCGATGACCGGCACCGCGCTGACACGCACGGTCACGGTCGAATCCGTCAACGACGCACCTTTCGCGCTGGTGCCGCCGGTGACGGCGCAAGGCAATGAGGACAGCGACATCCCGCTCCAGGGCATCGCCGTTGTCGACCTCGATGCCGGCGTCACCGATATCTCGGTGACGCTCACCGTCGGCCGAGGCGGACTGACGCTCGACACCACTGTTACGGGCGGCCTCGCCGCCGACGAGATTACGGGCAACGGTTCCGCCACCGTCACGCTCACCGGCAGCGTCGATCAGATCAACGCCACGCTGGGGGCGCTGAACGGTGTCCTCTATCGCGGCGCTGTCAACTTCAACGGCAGCGACACACTCTCCGTCGCCGTCAACGACCTCGGCAACAGCGGATCGGGCGGCGCCCTCTCGGCGGTCGTCCAGACGATGAATATCACCGTCGATCCGGTCAACGACGCGCCGACGGCAACTGCCGCCGCCACCGCGACCGGAAACGAGGACAGCGACATCGCCATCGCCGGAATCTCCGTCGCCGATCTCGACGCCGGCGGCGCCGACATCTCGGTCACGCTCACCGTCGGCCAGGGCGGACTGACGCTCGACACAACCGTCACCGGCGGCCTCGCCGCCGACGAGATCGCCGGAAACGGCACCGACACC